>UQCY01000063.1 GCA_900539645.1 uncultured Clostridium sp.
CGCCTTTTATGGACTTTCACCACAGATTAATAGCATGCCCGTCATACTAAAAAGGCCGTTGCATTAATTGCAACAGCCTCATATTTTTAGTAATTCCAGATATACTTTCCTCTTTCTCCTGTTCCATAGAAATCAGCAAATGTTATATCAAAAATATTCTCTTTAAAATCTACATCTATATCATTCTTAATTATATACTGCCAAATTCCCGAATGAGAAATATCTCCCTGAAGAAGAATTCCCTTAAGCTTACCATCTCTAACAACTGCCTTCTTGTAGTTCTTAGAATCTTCCTGCTCTACAACCTTGTCCCCTTCCTCTTCTCTTATATTTCCAAGACAAAGAGTAACTAGTCCGTAGAAATTCATAGTATTCTTTAAAGCAAATCTATCTTCATATTTTTCTTCCATACCTGACATATTTCTAGCTGCAGTTTTTCCCTGCTTCATAGCGTTTGGCCAGATTCCTGAAAGACCTGCAACATCTCCTGCTGCATAAACATCGTCAACACTAGTTTTCATAAAGTCGTCTACAACAATCCCTCTGTCTACTTCTACATTGCTTCCTTCTAAAAATCCTACTGCTGGTCTAACCCCAGCTGCAACGATTATCATATCGCAAGCAACTGTTTCTCCTGTATCAAATGTAACTGCGTGAATTTTTCCGTCTTCAGAGCACTCAGCCTTATCAGCTTTACATCCAAGGTAGAATTTCGCACCTGCATCTTCAAATTTTCTCTGGTATTCTTCAGCTGCATGTGGATTTAACTGAACAGGAAGTATGCTAGGAGCCATTTCGACTATTGTTACATCCTTACCTCTTTCAAGAAGTCCATGTGCAGCATCAAGCCCAACAAGACCTGATCCAACGATAAGTATCTTTTCTGATTCCTCAGCCATCTTATCTATAGCCTGGGCATCTCTTAAATGTCTAAGCCCAAACACGTTAGATGCCTTTCTAAAATCTCCAACTGGTGGTATAAAGCTATTTGCACCTGTTGCTATTAGAAGCTTGTCGTATTTTACAACATCACCATCTAAAAGGACAACTTCCTTATTAGCTGTGTCTATTTTATCAACTCCAACCTTTTTCCAGTCTATATTGTTTACTTCGAAAAAGTCTTCACTTGTGAAGTTTAGAGTCTTTTCATCTCTCTCATGTGATATATATTTATGTAGCATACAACGAGAGTGTACAAACTGATCTTCTGAAACCATTGTAATTTCAGAGCATTTGTCTAATTTTCTTAATTCTTCAGCTGCTGTAATACCTGCAGCCCCTACACCGATAATTACATACTTCATCAGCTTACACCTCCTCTACATGAATTGCTTTTTTAGGACATGATTTTACGCAACTTGGCTCTCCACCATGCTCTAAGCAGAAATCACATTTTATAACTTTTGTCTTAGTTATTCTATCTGGTTTTAATACACCAAATGGACAGTTCATCACACACATAAAGCAAGAACCACATCTTTTTTCGTCGTATGTAACAAGTCCTGATTCTGGGTCTTTTTTAAGAGCACCACTCATGCAAGACATTACGCATTCTGGTTCATCACAATGTCTGCAGAATATTGGACGATAATTTCCTTTTTCGTCTTTATATATAAAGTTTCTTGATTCATTTCCTGGGTCAAGAAGGTTTAGTGTATAAACATCGCCTTCATCTTTTCTGTGAGCCTGCATACAAGCTACTGAGCAGTTTTTGCATCCATCACATTTTTCGTAGTCTACAATTATTCTTTTCATATAGACGCCCTCCTTAGATATTAAGTGCAGCACGTTTTTCTTCTATAATTTTTTCAAGAATATCAGCTGTTTCTTTTGCATCTGGGTTTATTATTACCTGTCCACCTGTTAACTGTTTCATATCTTCAGTTAATACTTTTACCGCTACATCACTTCCTGTTACAAATGGAGGTAATCCTAAGTGTAGTGGTAATCCTAAAGCAAGTCCGAAGCATCCATCAGCAAGTGCCTGTTCTTCTAGCCACTGAGCTGCAGATAATACAAGTGGTAACTGAGGTAAATCTATTCCTATAGCTTCAGCTAATTCTGTAGCTACTATTTCTAGTCTTCCTATTGCTAGACATGGACCGAAGTTTAATACTGGTGGTATTCCTAAAGATTCGCAAACTTTTCTTAGTTTTGGTCCAGCGTATTTAGCAGCTTCTGGATTCATAAATCCGCAGTTTTCTATTCCTCCTGAAGAACATCCAGCAGTTAAAACTATTATATCTCTTGATATTAATTCTTTAACTAAATCAACACTTAAAACATCGTGTCCTCCTGCAGTTAAGTTTGAACATCCAACTACTCCTGCAACACCTTTTATTTCTCCAGCTACTAATAAGTCTATAAGTGGTTTCCAGTTTCCACCTAAGAAGTCTTTTAATGAACCTTCACTTACACCAGTTAGTGCATTGTCGAATCCATGATCTTCAAATAAGTTTAGCTCCACCTTTCCTCTTCTTGATGTATAAGATTCTATTATTTTATCTATTATTTCTTCAGAAACAGCTTCTCTATTTTCAAAGTCGAATTCTTTTAATTCTGCATTTGCTTTTTTAGCAACGCTATCTATACATATCTGTTTTATTTTTAATTCGTCACATATTGGCTCTATTCCTGGAAGTGTACAGTTGAATTCTGATATAACTGCATCTATTGCACCAGTTGCAAGTATTGCTTCACTTGTGTAGTTATTTCCTGCATGTCCGTCAAATATATCTTCGTAGTGAGCACCTCTTAGCTGTAAATCCTGTCCAACACAAGTACATCCAACTAATTTGAACCCTTTTGCTCCAACTGCTTCAGCTTTTTTAACAACATCTTCTTCAGTTAATCTCTTCTGAAGGTATGTGAACATTGAGTGCTGATGTCCAGTTATCATTATGTTTATATAATCAGGGTTTACAACTCTCATTCCTACAGGAGCAAGTCTTATTTCTGGCTCTCCTAAAACTATATCGTTTAGTAGGTTTGTAAGAGTTAATCCGTATATACCTGTTGAAATTCCTAGTTTTAAACAGTCTTTTAGCATATCAACTGGGTCTGAGTTTAAGTTTGTTGAACATTTTACAACACCATGACATACTTCTGATTTTGCTCCACCAGGTAGTATTCCAAGTTCTTTCCAGTTTTCATATCTTGGAGCATAAGCCATTTTTTTGATTAATTTCATTTCTTCAAATTCAGGAAGATATAAATCAGCTAATACAGCATCTGCAACCATTTCTGCTCTTTTGTGCATATCTTCTTCATGTATTTCAAATATATCTGCTAATTTATTTAACGCATTTATTCCTTTTATTTCACCTTTTTTCTGAGCTACGTCTTTTACGTTTCTAGCTGTATTTTCAACAACGTGTATGTAGCATCCTGATCCTGATGCAACTGCTCTTAAAAAGTTTCTTGTAACTATTGTATCTGCATTTGCTCCACATATTCCTCTTGGAGAATCTGGAGTTATTCTACAAGGACCATTTGAACATAGTCTACAGCAAACTCCCTGTAAACCAAATCCACATTTAGTTTTCTGAGTGTCTACTCTATGATGAGATGTTTCAAATGGAAGATTTCTGATGTAACCTTCTAAAGGTTTGTCTGCACTTTTACATGTATTACAGCCATAGCATTTATGATTCATAATTTTACCTCCTGATATTGGAAATTAATTTTTTTAATTATTTTTTTGATTTTGAATTTATTATTGCCTCGATTAAAAACTTGATGAATTTTGTTATTTTGTTTGACGCTTTATTTGTCAATCTGCATTTTTAATTTTTACTCCATTTTTATTTGGACTATTTTAGTCCACTTTAATTTTAAAAATTTTTTAGCTTGAAGTTATACAAGCTTTTTTTATTTTTTATAATGCAAAATTTAACTTTTTAATACTCTTTTTTACAATATACTTTTTCTACTATCGAAGTCTTTAGATTTACATTCAAAGTTTCTATCCTCTAATATTTCTTCAAGACTTCTTCTCTTTAGCAGCATTTCTACCTGATTTTGGATAAATATCAGTTCTTTATGTACTTTGCACATCCCATTTGAACCATTTCTGTTGCAGAAGCTGTGTATACACTCCATAACAGCAAAGTCTGGATCAACTGCGATTATTACATCGTACAGAGTTAGTTCGTTTAGGTCTTTTTTTAAACTATATCCTCCATTTGCTCCCCTTTTTATCTCTACTATCTCGCTCTTTGCAAGCTTTTTGATAATCTTGTAAGCAAATGCCTCTGGTAGTAATTCCCTTTCGCATATTGTTTTGATTGTTAATTTTTCTTCGTCTTTTAGAGCTCTGACTATTCTAATTGCATAGTCGCTTTCCCTTGTAAATAACATTTTCCATCACCTACTATGTCTTAATTTTATCAAACTAGATAATTTTTGTCAACATTATTTTGTTAAATTTTTTTCATCTAAATAAGACGATTTATAAAATCTTTTGAAAAAACAAAAGGGAGATATATGTAGTCTTCTCTCCAGGCAATCGAGTTGCATTGTCGAGTTCGGCTACATATATTCTCCCTATTTTTTGTTTTTCAAATAGATTTTTTATAAATCGCTACTTCTTTAATCTGAAAACATATTTAACAAAATTGTTGACTGCAAATTTGTGTGTTTTTGTACACTAGTTTATATTTTGTATAATGTTTTATTGTCAGTCTTTTTAAGTTTTTAAATACTAATATCTTAGATAGTCGTCGTATTTTATTATGTCTTCGTGTTCAATGAATACTCTTGGTATTCTTCTTGAGATGTTGCACATTATTTCGTGGGCAATTGTTCCGCAGTCATCTGCAAATTCACTTATGCTCACACCACCTTTTCCAAATACTACAGCTTCATCTCCAACTTTTATGTCGTCGTCCATTCCTATTTTTATCATGCACTGGTCCATACATATTCTTCCAACTACTTCATAGTCTTTTCCATTTATGCAAACTTTTGGATTTTTTCTTCCTCTTACAAATCCATCTGCATATCCTATTGCAAGTGTGGCAATTCTTTCTTTTTCCTTAGCTTCGTAAGTGCATCCGTAGCTTATTTTTTCGCCAGGCTCTATTGTTTTTATATAAGAAACCCTAGTTTTTATAGTCATTACAGGCTCAACAGGCACTCTTTCTTTCATAATATCATCTGAAGGATAGCATCCGTACATGATTATCCCCGCTCTTACCATGTCGAATTTTAAATCGTCGCAATCAACTATAGCTGCACTATTTGCTGCATGCACCAATGGCACTTCAACGCCTTCTTCTTTTAATCTATTTAACATATACTTGAATTTTTCGCCCTGCATTTCAGTAAAGCTCTTGTCAACTTCATCAGCTGCAGCAAAATGAGTAAATATCCCCTTAATACTAATTCTATCCATTTCGCTTATTTCTTTAATCTGCTGAACAGACTCCTCAGTAACCTTAAATCCAAGTCTGTTCATACCAGTATCTATCTTTATATGAACCTTCGCATCCATCTCTAAATCTTCTGCTGCTTTATTTAACTTCACAGCGTCTTCCATAGAATAAACAGTAAACATAACATCATTTCTGATTATATCTCTGTATCTCTGCTCTGGAGTATATCCAAGTATCAGAATTGGAAGATCTAACCCCTTTCTTCTAAGCTCCATAGCCTCCTCAGCTCTAGAAACAGCTAAATACTCAACATCATTTTCCTCTAAAGTCTTTGCAATCTCAACAGAACCATGCCCATAAGCATCTGCCTTAACGATACCACAAATCTTTTCCCCGTTATTTAAAACCTTTCTAATACTTTCTAAATTTCTCTTAAAAGCATCTAAATCTATCTCTGCCCAAGCAACCGCCTTAATTCTACTCTTATCTATCATCTCTGACATACCCCCAGTCTAAACTAATATATATATCTAAAAGTCTTATTTTCTAATCTATCTAAATAACCTTATTCTTTAAAAAACACAACAATTAATAATTTTACATGTCTATAAACTAAACTCTCAACACATAAAATCAAAAATCGCTTAATAAACTATATACTAATATAAATTACTTTACCGCATAAAAAAAGAACCACACTGCATCAGTTTTTAACACACTGCGGTCCTCTATACTAAAAAATCCCACCGGGTTGCGCTTGAAATCAGAGGCGTGGTGGGTTCTGTTATCTACATTATAACACATATCATTACATCAAAACAGTATAGAAAACTGTTACAAAATAACTAAAAGATTAGCATTTAGGGCTTTTGAAAATTTTTTCTTAGAGCTTTCTCTTTTGCTTGTGATTATAAACAAATACCGCTCGACAATCTGCAGTCGATTTCGACTTTAGCTTCGAGCGGAGCTCGAACTAGAGGAAAGAAATCGACGAAGCCTGGAGAGCGTATTGTTTATAATTGCAAGCATAAAAAGAGAGGCTCTTGAAAAAATTCAAAAGCCCCTACAAATACTAATCTTCAGTTATTTCGTATCCATGTTTTCTATACTGCTCAACTATTTCACTCCATAGTTCTTCTATTCCAGTTTTTTTAGATGAAGATACAGGTATTATCTTTTCATCCTTTTCTAACTGAAGTTTCTTTCTTATAACGCTTAAATGTTTTAAATACTGTCCTCTTGATATCTTATCCGCTTTTGTCGCAACAACAACACAATCATATCCGTAGTATTTTATCCAATCGTACATCATCTTATCGTCTGCAGTAGGTTCGTGTCTTATATCTACAAGAAGGAATATAGCACAAAGCTCGTCCCTATCCTGAAGATATCTCTCCATTACCTGTCCCCACTTATCCTTTTCAGACTTAGCAACCTTTGCATATCCATACCCTGGTAAATCGACAAAGAAGAACTCCTTATTTATTAAGTAGAAGTTTATAGTTCTTGTCTTACCTGGTGTAGAACTTGTTCTAGCGAAATTTCTTCTGTTAAGTAAAGCATTTGTAAGTGATGATTTACCAACATTAGATCTCCCAGCTAGTGCTATCTCAGGTATCCCATCTGTAGGATACTGGTGTCTATGTACAGCACTCATTGTTATCTCTGAGCTTCTTATTTTCATTCTCTCACCTCTCTATATTAACGCTTCTTTTAAAACGTCGTCCATTGTTTCAACTAATACGAATTCCATATCAGCTTTTACATTTTCTGGTATTTCATCTAAATCAACCTCACATTCTACAGGAAGAAGTGCTTTTTTCACTCCTGCTCTATGTGCTGCTAATAATTTTTCCTTAACTCCACCAACAGGAAGTACTCTACCTCTTAGAGTTATTTCACCAGTCATAGCTATATCTCCTGGTACTCCTCTACCTGTAAGCGCTGATATTACAGCAAGAGCCATAGTTATACCAGCTGAAGGACCATCTTTTGGTGTAGCTCCTTCTGGTAAATGTATGTGTATGTCTGTATTTTTATAGAATTCTGGGTCTATGCCTAGTTCATCAGCTCTAGATCTTATGTATGATATACCAGCTCTAGCTGACTCTTTCATAACATCTCCTAGCTGACCTGTAAGTACTATTTCTCCCTTACCTTTAAGCACGTTTACCTCTACCTCTAGAGTAACTCCACCTACTTCTGTCCAAGCAAGACCAGTTACAAGACCTACTCTTGGCTCATCTTTAGCTAAATCATATCTGAATATTTCTTTACCTAAGAATTCCTGAAGGTCTTCCATCTTAACATCGTATCCTTCTAAGCTTGGATCTTCAACGTATTTCTTAGCTACTTTTCTACAAACTTTTCCTATTGTTCTTTCTAATGTTCTAACACCTGCTTCTCTAGTGTATGAGTTTATTAATTTTCTCATAACATCTTCGTCCATTGTAACAAATCCTTCAGCAAGCGCATTTTCTTTTATCTGTTTTGGAAGAAGGTATTTCTGAGCTATATTTAATTTTTCTTCTTCTATATATCCAGAAATTCTTATAACTTCCATTCTGTCTAATAATGGTCTAGGCACTGTATCTAAAGTATTTGCAGTTGTTATAAATAGTACCTTTGATAAATCAAAAGGTATTTCCATATAATGGTCTACAAATCCTTTATTCTGCTCTGGATCTAGAACTTCTAGCATTGCTGAACCTGGATCCCCTTTATAATCAGATGCCATTTTATCTATTTCATCTAATAAGAATACTGGATTCTTGCTGCCAGCTTCTTTCATTCCATTTATTATTCTACCTGGAATTGCACCTACATAAGTTCTTCTGTGTCCTCTTATTTCAGCTTCATCTCTAACCCCACCAAGAGAAAGTCTAGTGTATTTTCTTCCTAGTGCTTTAGCTACAGACTTAACTATAGACGTTTTACCAACACCTGGAGGTCCAACAAGACAAATTATCGGCCCTTTTGGAGATTTAGATAATTTTCTTACTGATAAATACTCAAGTATTCTTTCTTTAACCTTATCTAATCCGTAGTGTTCTTCATTTAATATCTCTTCTGCTTTTTTAACATCTAATTTTTCTTTTGTTTCCTTATTCCAAGGAAGTGAGAATATCATATCTAAATAGTTTCTACTAACTGCTGAATCAGGTGAAGATGGACTCATTCTAGCAAATTTTTCTATTTCTTTAGATATTTTTTCTTTTGTTTCCTTTGGTGCTTTTAGAGTTTTTAATTTTTTTCTATATTTTTCAGCATCAGATGATGTATCCTCATCTTCTCCAAGCTCTTTCTGAATAGCTCTTAACTGTTCTCTTAAGTAGTATTCTTTCTGGATTTTGCTCATCTGTTTTTTAACTCTTAAAGCTATTTTTTTCTCTATCTTCATTATTTCTACTTCTTCTAATATGATAGAGTACATTAATTCTAGTCTTTTCTTAACATCGAATTCTTCTATTATTTCCTGCTTTTTATCATTTTTTAGATATATATTAGCAGCTATTGTATCCACTAGTCTACCGTAATCGTCTATTTCTGAAAGACTTATTAATATCTCAGGAGACATTTTGTTTCCTATATTTATATAGTCTTCAAAAGCAGCCATTAAACTTCTAACTAGTGCCTGTATTTCTTTTGCTTCTTCTTCATTTTCAGTAGCTTCAGAATCTTCTTCTTCTAATTCAATTTCTTCTTCTACTACAGCTTTAAAGTATCCTTCTTCTTTATCTACACTTTTTATTGTAGCTCTATTAACGCCTTCTACAAGTACTCTAACAGCATCTCCAGGTAATTTTATCATCTGTTTTACATTTGCTATAGTACCTACTTTGTAGAAGTCATCTTCATCTGGATCGTCTATTTCTGGATCCTTCTGTGTAGTAAGGAATATAACCTCATCATTCATCATAGCTTCTTCTAATGCATTTAGAGATATTTCCCTACCTATATCAAAATTTAATACCATATATGGAAAAATTGTTAACCCTCTAAGAGGTATTACTGGTAATTCACGTTCTATTTTAGTTTTTTTATTACTCATATTCAGCCCTCATCTCCTTTTTTAAGAATTTTACTGCTTTTTCTATTATATCTTTACAGATATTAATTTTCAACCGAAAATGTTTTAAATTTTATCATTTAATAGATTATTATATCGTTATCTCGGTTTATTTGCAATTATTATTTTTATTATCACGCCTCTATTTATTATTATACCCTATTTATTATAATAAATTACAACAAAT
>UQCY01000064.1 GCA_900539645.1 uncultured Clostridium sp.
GGTAGCTACGCCTTTTATGGACTTTCACCACAGATTAATAGCATGCCCGTCATACCAAAAAAGACCATTGCATTTTGCTAATGGTCTTTTTAATATAATAAAATTAAAATATTACAACAGTTAATCATAGGCTCTGTTCAAATCAAATTTTATAGGAATAATAACTAACTTGGTGGATTGAAGTTCATAGACAAAACGCTCTCGACAATCTGGAGACGTGAGGAAATTTTACAACAAAGCTTTTTATTTGTACACACGTCGAAGCTGGAGAGGAGTTTGTCTATGACTTCAATCCCCGATAGTTATTAACATATAAATTTTTATTTATCTCATCAAATACGATTCTTGAATTGCTCTATATATTTTTCTATAATAGTTTTCTGCTTCTCTTTCAGCCCTATCTGCAGTTCTCGCCTTCAACGTGCTTATTTCAGCCACTTCCTCGATAAAACTTCCATAGTGCTGTCTTCTAGCTTCTGTCATTCTTCCATTCAAATAATCTTTGATTATCCTATGAATTTGAAGATCAGGATATCTTCTGATAGGTGAAGTAAAGTGACAATAACAGTCTGTAGCAAGTGTGTAGTGTTCTGTGCAAGAGCTAGAATACCTAGCTTGTCTATTTGCCTTTCTCACTATACACTTCAAAAGCTCCTCAACACCTTCATCTGGAACGCTGTTTATCATTCTCTGAATATCTAAAGGTGTTATTTCGTCTAACTCAATTTCTCTAAGTCCCAAATCATAAGTAGTTACGAATGTAGAAGGAACTTTATTTTTATTTCTATGAGGATTTTCTAGTATTCGATAAATAAAAGGAATTTCCTCATTTATAAAATGCTTTGCTACAGTTTCATTGGCAACAATCATAAATTCCTCGATTATAATATTTGCTGCCCTTCTCTCTTCTGTAATAAGGTCTATTGGAATTCTATTTTCGTCCAAAATAACCCTCTTTTCTGGAGTATCAAAACTTAAAGCTCCTCTTTTTATTCTCTTCTCCCTTAAAATATTTGCAAGTTTGTCAGATTCATAAAAATCCTCCAAAAAATCTCTATATTTTTCAATTAATTTAGTATCTTTTTTTTCAATTATATCCGATACATCATCGTAATTTGTTCTTAGATGAGATGCTATCACACTTTCACAAATCCAATGGTTTACAGTTCTTCCATGCTTATCAATTTCCATAAATACTGACAAAGTAAGCTTCTCCTCACCTTGATTTAAGCTACATATTCCATTTGAAATCTCTGGTGGAAGCATTGGAATAACTCTATCATTAAGGTATACAGATGTAGCCCTTCTTCTAGCCATTTTATCTATACAGCTATACTCTCTCACATAATGGCTCACATCTGCAATATGAACGCCCAAAATATAATTCCCATTAAAATTTTTATTAATACTTATTGCATCGTCCAAATCCTTTGACTCTTTCCCATCTATTGTAAAAGTTTTTAAATCCCTCAAATCAACTCTTTTATTAATTTCGTATTCAATTCGTTCATCAGAAAGCCTGCACGCTTCTTTAATTATTCTCTCGTCAAATTCTTCATCTATCCCAAATTCGCTCACGTCGAATTTAGATATTTTCAATCTATTTTTTAGATACTCAGATTCTATAGATTTTGAATTTTCCTTAGAAGCTTCCGATACAGGTCTTCCATCTTTTATTAATTTTTTTAGTAGGTTGCCATTTTCTGAAATCAACTCAAACACCTCCAGAACAAATTAATATGCGTATATCCTTAATATTTTTTAAGTATCTTGAAGTCTATTTCTTTTCTATCTATATCTACGTTTACTACTTTTATTCTTACAGAGTCACCTATTTTGTACATTTTCTTAGTTCTTTCTCCAAGAACACAGAAGTTTTCCTCGTCGTAATTGTAGTAGTCATCTCCCATATCGGCAAGTCTTACAAGACCTTCAACACTGCTAGGTAGCTCTACAAATATACCAAAGTTTGTAGCTCCAGAAACAGTACCGTCATATTCCTGACCAATTCTTTTTTCCATGTATACTGCTTTGTAGTAATCGTCAACTTCTCTTTCTGCAACATCTGCTGCTCTTTCCTGTTCAGATGAATGGTCTGATGCATAAGAAACAACTGCTTCAAAGTGAGCCTTTGCTTTTTTATCCATTCTTCCATTTATCACTTCTTTTATAATTCTGTGTATCTGAAGGTCAGGATATCTTCTTATTGGAGAAGTGAAGTGGCAGTAGAATTTAGCTGCTAGACCAAAGTGACCTTCACAATTTGGAGAATATCTCGCCTGTCTTAAAGATCTAAGCATTATCGCACTTATTGCACTTTCTTCTGGTTTTCCAGCTATCTTTTTAAGAACAGTCTGTAATGCTTTTGGATGAACTTCCTCATCTTTTCCATTATTTACTTTGTATCCAAAACTAGATATGAATTTTCCTAAAGTAGCCATTTTTTCATCAGATGGGTTTTCGTGAATTCTGTAGACAAATGGCATTGTTAACCAGTAGAAATGTTCTGCAACAGTTTCATTTGTAACAAGCATGAACTCTTCTATCATTCTGTTTGCTATTCTTCTTTCGTAAGGCTCTATATCAACGGGAATTCCCTCTGAGTCAAGTACTATCTTAGATTCTGGGAAGTTGAAGTCTATTGCACCTCTTCTATCTCTTTTATCCATAAGTATTCTAGCTAGCTCCTCAGCAGTTCTAAAATCATCTACTAAGTGAGCAAATGTTTTGCATAATTTTTCGTCATTTTTTTCAAGAATGTCAGACACTTCTGTGTAAGTCATTCTCGCTTTTGAATCTATTACAGTTTCTCTAATATCGTGGTCCACAACAGTACCATGTCTATCTATTTCCATTATTACAGAAAGTGCAAGTTTATCTTCGCCCCGATTTAAACTGCAAACACCGTTAGATAATTCCTTTGGAAGCATTGGAATTACCTTATCTACTAGATAAACAGAAGTTGCTCTTTTTAGAGCTTCTTTGTCTATTTTGCTGCCTTCAGTTACATAATGGCTGACATCGGCTATATGTACCCCAAGTTTGTAGTTTCCATTTTTTAATTTTTCTATAGAAACAGCATCGTCTAAATCTTTAGCATCATCGCCGTCTATTGTGAATATATTCCAATCCCTTAAATCAAGTCTTCCTTCAAAATCTGCTTCAGTAGGAGCTTTTATTTGTTCTGCTTCTCTCTGAACTTTTTTAGGGAAATCATCTGGTAAATTATTTGCCCTTACAATAGAGTCTATTTCAACATATCTATCTCCTTTTTTACCTATAACTTCAGTTACAACTCCTTCAGGTTTTTTGCCAGCTCTTGGATATAAAGTTATCTTGCAGACAACTTTGTCCCCAGTTGTTGCGCCGTTAAATCCTGATTTTGGAACGTATACGTCTTTTGTAAGTCTTTTGCTATCTGGAACGACAAACGCAAATCTAGCATCGCATTTCTGGAAAGTACCTACAACCTCAGTTATTTCTCTCTTAACTATTCTAAGTATTTTCCCTTCTGCTCTTCTTTCATCAGTCGCTTCCTTTACAACCTCAGCGACTACCCTATCTCCATGCATTGCAGTTTCTACATAGTCCGCTGGAATGAATAAATCCTGAACAAATTCTTCATCTGATTCAACAAATCCAAATCCTTTTTCGTGTGCGACAAACTTTCCAACAAAAAGTCCTGCCTGTTCTGCAGACATTATTTTATTCTTTTTAGTTCTAACTACATATCCATCCTGCTCTAATTCTTCTATGAAGTTGTAGAACATTGGTCTTTCTGATGTGTGTATGTCAAATATTTTTGCTAGTTCTTCCATTTTTAGTGGAACATATCCAGGTTCGTTTATTAAACCTACTAATTGTTCTTTTAATCCAGGTATCATAGTTATACCTCCTTCTTTTTTTCTCTAAATTTATATTATTTACTACATATATATCTTTATTGATGTTTACTATATTATACACCTTATTTACTTTTTTTAGGCTAAATCTGTGTTATTTTGTTGGTTTTATTAAATTTTTTGAGAATTTTTTTATTTATTGTTTATTTTGTTATTTCTCTATTTTCCCTAGAAATTTTTAAATCTACTTTTCTTATGTTTTTACTTGTTTCCGATACTTTTACTTTTATTTCATCTCCTACGCTGTATACTTTACCGCTTGTGATTCCTCTTAAACACAATTTATCTTCATCAAGTTCATATTTTCCATCGCTCAACTCTCCAACTTTAACCCTTCCTGTAACTTTATTTGAAAGTTCTACAAATATTCCTCCATAAGTTACATTTGTAATTATTCCGATGAACTCTTCATCCAATTTATTGTGCATATAAAGTGTCTTGTAGTAGTCAAACACTTCTCTTTCTACATATTCAGCAGTTTTTTCTTTTTCTGACAATTTTTCAGCAATATCGCCAACTATTTGTTTGAAATGCTCTTTTCTATTTTCGTCCATTTCTCCGTTTATCGTCTCTTTTATAATTCTATGATTTAAAAGATCTGCATATCTTCTAATTGGAGATGTGAAATGGCAATAATACATATTAGAAATACCAAAATGTCCTATACATTCATCTGAGTATCTTGCTTTTTCCAACGTCCTAAGCACCATAGATTTAATTATGCAGCTATCTTTTTTCCACTCACTCTCTTTAAGTATATTATTCAATTCCTCTCTTTGTTCAAGAATATCTTTGCTAGAATCTAAATCGTATCCAAACCTAGCTGCAAATTCACTAAAATAATCTATATTTTCTTTATCAGGATTTTCGTGCACTCTATACACAAATGGTACTTTTAAATTATAAAAATGCTCTGCTACAACTTCATTTGTAATTATCATAAACTCTTCTATTATTTCTTCTGCTACTCTTCTATCTTCTACATCAAGGCTTATAGGTTTTCCATTATCATCTAATGATATTTTCATTTTTTCTCCACCTAAGCTTATAGCTCCTCTTTTTTTCCTTTTTTCCTTTAATATTTTCATTAATTTTTCTGCATTTCTAAAATCATCTATAAAATCTCTATATTTTTCCGATAAATACTCGTCTTCTTTTTCTAAAATATCCGAAACATCATTATAGCTTGTTCTAAGTTTAGAGTTTATTATACTTTCTTTAATTTCATAATCAACTACATTTCCATTTAAATCCAATTCCATAATCACTGATAATGTCAATTTGTCCTCATTTGGATTTAAGCTACACACTCCATTTGAAATATCCTCTATAATCATCGGTATCACTCTATCTACAAGGTAAATAGATGTTCCTCTTTTTAAAGCTTCTTCATCTATTCTGCTTCCTTCTTTGACATAATGTGCAACATCTGCTATATGAACACCAAGTTTGTAATTGCCATTTTCTAATTTTTCTATAGATATTGCATCATCTAAATCCTTAGATTCCTCTCCATCTATTGTAAATATATTCAATTTTCTTAAATCTAATCTATTTTTAAAATCTTCCTCTATAGGCGCTTCTATTTTTTTTGCATCTCTTATTACGAAAGGAGAAAATTCACCAGAAAGATTATTCTCTCTAAGCATTACTTTTATTTCTAAATCCCTATCTCCCTTTTTACCTATAATTTCCTTAATATTTCCATCTAAGTTATTATCATTTTCGTAGTCGTTATTATTTTTTAGTATATTACAAACTACCCTATCTCCATCTGTTGCCTTTCCAAATCTATTTTTTTCTATCCTTATATTTCTATGAATTCTTTTATCATCTGGTATAACTACTCCAAAGTTTCTCTTTTTTTCAAAAGTACCGATAACTTCTTTTAATCCTCTGTCCAGAATCCTTATTATCTCTCCACTATCCTTTTGATCCTCGTCTTCTGCATCTTCTAGTATTTGTACAACTACAAGGTCATTGTGTATTGCATTGTTTTTATTATTTCCTTCAATGAATATCTTGTTTTCGTCGTCTCCATCTATTACTACAAACCCGTATTTATCCTCACTTGCAGAATATACACCTCTAAATATACCTTTTTCTTCAGCTTGTACTATTCTATTTTTATTTCTTTGGTCTTTTACTACATATCCCTGTTTTATCAATTGCTCTATAGTTTTTTCTAGCTTTTTTTCTTCTTTGTTATCTAGCCCAAACTTTTCCGCTATTCCATGTATTTTTATAGGCTCATATTCTTCAGACTGTATAAATGATAAAACCTCTTCTCTACTTGGCATATTAATTATCCCTCCATCTATTTTTTCAACAATATATTTTGACAATATCTCATACTAATCTACAATAAATAGTATTCTTTCTTATATTTTATCCACTATATTACATTCTTTTTAAAATTGGTTGTGTTTTTTATTATATCACAGTTAAATTTACAAAAATCATTTATTATAATTTGTGACTAAATTATTTTTGTATAACAACATTAAAATAAACAAAAAAATACCGTCGACATCTAATGACATCAACGGTATTTCCTACTTCAAAATTAAATTTAATTTTAAAATCCTCTAGTCTGACAATGGCCGGTTGCAGACTATTTTGTAACTATAATTAATGCTAGTGCATTTAAAAAGAATAAAACTGACACTACTTTAGTTACTTTGTTTAAGAATGCCTGTTTTCCCTTTGGTTTGAAGTATGTCTGATTTCCTTCTGCTCCATACTGAGAAGGCATAGCAGTTTTATTTTCCTGTGGCATTATAACTATTATTAAAGCTATACCAAGTGCAACCTGTAACGCCATTAAAACATTAACCATACTGTTCCCTCCTGTTTATCGAATATATTCTTACGTTTTAGTGTAACATATATTTCGCTATTTTTCAACAAATTATAAAGTTGAATAATAATTTTCAATTCAAAAATTATCTACCCATATCAAAAAAGTTCAACAAAATAGACGTCACAAATTTTACATTTGATTATAATTTACTACGACAAAAATTATTAAAATATTCATACATTATATGACATTTTCTATCTTTTTTATTAAATAGCATTTTTTCAAAATATTGCAACATAGACTTTTTAAAATCCTTCTTATATACTCAATTATGTAGAAATAGTTTTATTTTTAACAAGAATTGCATTATTTTTTGTATTGTAAAGGGAGGATTTTTCGATGGCAAATTATATTCCAGGCACTTATGAAGGTGCTGCTCGTGGTTATCGAGGAAAATTAGTAGTTAATGTAACTGTAACTGAAGACAAAATATCTGATATTCAGATAGTTAAACACAAAGAGGTTCGTGGTCTTGCTTGGGATCTTCCAACATCTCCAATAGAAGTGATTCCACCTCAGATTATAGAATTCCAATCACTTAATATACCTCTTGTTAATGGTGCAGACCTTACAAGTCAGGCTATATTAGACGCTGTAGCAAGTGCTTTAAAAGAAGCCGGTGCTACTGACGAGGATATCGAAGCTTTAAAAAATGTTCCATATCCTTTAACTGAGGAAGCAAAAGATGAGATATTAAATGTAGATATAGCTGTTTTTGGAGCTGGAGCAGGTGGTTTAGCTGCTGCAATTGAAGCTAAAGAAGCAGGTAAAAATGTTGTACTTATAGAAAAACAAGGAATCACAGGTGGTTCTACTGCTCGTTCAGGAGGAAAACTTCTTGGATGTGGTACAAAATGGCAGAAAAAACAGGGAATTCACGATACTGTAGAAGATTGTTACAAGTATCTAATGGAAGTTGGTAACCGTCGTGGAGATTTCATGAACCCTTCTAAAAATAGATACTTAGTAGATAATTTAAATGATACTTTAGATTGGCTATGTGGTATGGGGTACGAAGTTCAGGATGTTGAAGCAATACACGTTTCACTTCAGCCTTGGCGTGTTCACAACAGCATGGGCGGTGGTGGACAGACAAATGGTCAGGGTGGAGAAATAACTACTCCAATGACTCACCACTATGTAGATAAGTTAAATGGAGAAATAATTTACAATACTGCTTTAAAAGAATTATTAACTGACGAAACTGGAAGAGTTGTCGGTGCTGTGTGCGATAAATTAGATGGCTCAAAATTAACTGTTTACGCAAAAGACGCCGTTATAATCACTACTGGAGGATATGCCAGAAACAAAGAAATGTGTTCAAGATATCCAGTTGCACACTACTTCTCTACTGCTCCAAAGAGCAACACTGGTGAAGGTCTAGTTGCTGCAGAAAATATAGGTGCTAAAAACCTAGTTCATCCAGGTGTTCAGGTTGTATATACTAGCTTAACTTGTGGAATAGGTATAAATGACGAATCTGGATTAATTGTTAATGAAAGAGGAAAACGTGTTGTAAATGAATGGAGCTATCAGTACCATGTTTCAGACGCTATTGCAAATTCTAACAGCAACTGCGGTTGGTATATAACTAGCGGAAATGAGCCTTATGGTGGTGTTCAGTATGGATTTAAACAGGCTTTAGATGGTGTTAGCAGAGATAAAGTTGCAGATAGTATAGAAGAATTAGCTGAAAAAATCCATATAGATCCAAAAACTTTAAGAGCAACATACGATAGATATTGCGAATTAGTTGAAAAAGGTGAGGACGAAGATTTTGGTAAACCTGCTAAATTCCTTCACCCAATAGAAGGACCAAAATTCGCTGCACTTAGATTACATCCTTGTGTAACAGTTACATTTGGTGGTCTTGAAACTGATTTATCTTCAAGAGTTTTAGATAATAATGGTGATCCAATACCAGGATTATTCGCAGCTGGAGAAGTTGCAGGAACTGGTATGTATGGTACAGAATATCCAACTTGTGGAACATCAATCGGAAGTGCTTTATTCTATGGAAGAATTGCGGGAAGAGTGGCTTCAGGAAAATCAATGTTATAAGAATAAAAACGAATTAATTTTAAAATAAAAGCAAGAAAATAACTACTATCTGCTCCACGGTTCCGACGCCTCTCTAAAGAAAAGAGGTAGGCGTCTCCAAGTGTCGCTAGAATAGTAGTTATTTATCTTGCTATTTTTATTTTTTTAATTAATTCGTTCTATCCTATAAAATTGCTTTTCAATATTACCAAAAGTAGTAGTCCATTTTGTTATTTATTATATGGATATGCTTCATTCATTCCTGGTGAGAAATAAAATACTTTTCCATCTGATTTTCTTACAAGTAAATCGTAATCCATTGCATCTCCTAAATCATCTTCAACATAGAATATGTAATAATTATCTTTATAGTATTTATATCTAGAACCTAATGACATCAAATAATTATCTTGCTTTGCATATTCGTAATCAAAGTGAAGACCTTTATTTCCTATTTTTCTATTTAATATTTTCTTCGCTTCTTCTAAAGTAACTCCTTTATTAGTTTCTTCTTTACGATATGCTTGTGGCTCACTCATACCTGGTGAAAATTTAAATACTTTCCCATCTGATTTTCTTACAAGTAAATTGTAGTCCATTGCATCTCCTACCTCATTTTCAATATAGAATATATAATAATTATCTTTATAGTATTT
>UQCY01000065.1 GCA_900539645.1 uncultured Clostridium sp.
ATATTATTTCTAATATTGAGGTCTTTATGTTTTTCTACTAACTTAATGACATTGAGAATTTTACTGCTCTCTTTTTATATGCAAAGTAAATTTATTTTTTTTATACGATATTAATCCATCTGCTTGCATTTTAGATAATTCTGATGATAGTGCACTTCTTTCTACAGATAAGTAGTCTGCAAGTTGCTGACGATTAAATGGAATTTCAAAAGAATTAGATCCAAACTTTGAGGACATGTAATTTAGATAAGAGAGTACTTTTTCTCTAGTATTCTTTTGAGTGATATGCTCTATTTTTCTAGTGAATGCGATATTTTTCATTGCAAAAACAGAAAGCATGTTTTTAATTAATTTATTATGGAAGTTGCAAGATGAGGGACATGTAGTCATGACCTTGTTCATGTTCATAGTCAGAATTACACAATCTGATGAGGCTATAGCATCAACCATAAGAGGTTCGTTGGTAACACAAGCGTAACTCTCGGCAAATATATCGCTTTTAGTCAGTTCAGACATTATTTTTCTATTTCCCCAAATATCTATGTTTTCTATCCTTACAGATCCAGAGATAATTAGACAAACAAAGTCGATGTACTCTCCTTGATTTAATATATAAGAGCCTTTTTTATATGATTTTTTTGTTGGAGAAAGACATCCAAGCATGGGAAGAATATCTTTTTCGGCTATATCTTTGAAGATAATTGAATTTTTTATAGCATTTATATCAGGGGTAGTTATTGTGTTCATAAGGTTAATTCCTTTCAGAGTATATAATATTTATAAAATGTTGTAAAAACAACATAACTGTTGAATAAATTTTAATATAATATACATGTAAAATCAAGTAAATTAAAGATTATAGTATAAAAATTTGGAGGATTAAGTATGATAAGAAGAATAATAAATATAAACGAAGAAAAATGTAATGGATGTGGACTTTGTGCAGATGCATGTCATGAGGGCGCAATTGGAATGATTGACGGAAAGGCAAAACTTTTAAGAGATGATTATTGTGACGGTTTAGGTGATTGTCTGCCAGTTTGCCCAACGGGAGCGATAAGTTTTGAAGAAAGAGAAGCGGCTGCATACGACGAGGTAGCAGTTAAAAAGAGAATGGAAGAGATGAAAAAACAGAAAGAAAAATTACCTTGTGGATGTCCTGGAAGCCAGAGTAGGGAAATAAAAAGAGAAAATAACGCACATAAGATAGAGCTTGGCAGAAAAAAAGAGATGCTAAAAGAAGCAGTAAGTTGTTTATCTCAGTGGCCAGTACAGATAAAATTAGCACCAATAAATGCACCGTATTTCAATGGAGCAAAATTGCTTATAGCAGCTGATTGTACAGCTTATGCCTATGCAAAATTCCACGAAGATTTTATCAAAGGGCATGTTACATTAATAGGATGTCCTAAGTTAGATGAGGGGGATTATTCAGAAAAACTTACTGAGATAATAAAGAACAACGATATAAAAAGTGTAAAAATAGTTAAGATGGAAGTTCCTTGTTGTAAAGGAATAGAAAGAGCTGCTGTTACAGCGATGAAAAACAGTGGAAAATTTATTCCATGGCAGGTTGTAACTATAAGCACAGATGGATTCATAGTAGAGTAGTTTTAAAAATAAATAAAATTGTATAACTAAAAGAGAAAATAATAAGAGTTTTCAAACTCTACGGAGCGTTTATTGAATTATGTTTATTTTCCTATTAATATATTTGTAGGAGGAATAGAAATATGGATGCAGAAAAAATTGGAAAAGTTATAAAAGATTGTAGAAAAGAAAAAGGTATGACTCAGAAAGAACTTGCTGAAAAGCTTATGATAAGTGATAAGACGATTTCAAAATGGGAGAGAGGACTTGGGTGTCCAGACATATCTTTTTTAACAGAGCTTTCAAAAATATTAGGTGTTAATATTGAAAATATATTAAGAGGAAATATTGAAATAAACGACTTTATAGGAGGTAATATGAAAAATTCAAAATACTATGTTTGCCCAGTTTGTGGGAATGTAACTGTGTGCACAGGAAATGCAGAGATTTCTTGTTGTGGTAAAAAATTAGAAGCTTTAGAGGCTAAAAAAGCTGATGAAACAGAAAAATTAAATGTAGAGCAGATTGAAAATGATTGGTATATCTCTAGTGAACATCCAATGACAAAGGATCACTATATCTCATTTATCGCATTTGCAAAAGGAGATAAGATAGAGCTAATCAAACAGTATCCAGAATGGAATCTTCAGACTAGAATTCAGAGAAGAGGTCATGGAAAACTAATGTGGTACTGTACACATCATGGATTCTATTATCAGTATTTATAATCTTGCCGTAATTGTTTATAATAGAAATATAGTTATCCTATTATAAAATTAAAGATAAAAGGCAAGGTGGAATCTAGTGAAATATGTGAAAGAAGATCTTTCTGATGGTTTAAAGAGATGTTTAACAAAGAAAAAGATAAGTGACATAAGTGTCAGTGATATATGTAATGAAACAGGGGTATCTAGGCAGACATTTTATCGTCACTTTAGGGATAAAGAAGATTTAATAAATTGGTCAATAGATGTAATACTAGAAAATTCATTTAAGCACATGGGAAAAGGTGTAAGTTTGAACGATGCATTAAATAGAAAGTTAGATTATATAAAAGAGGAACGTGTATTATTTAACAAGGCTTTTAAGATGGATAATCAAAATAATATGCGTGAACACGATTTTGAGTTAATTTATGCTTTTTATAAGAATATGATTGAATCTAAAAATGGCGAAAAAATAAGCGATGAAATGGATTTTTTATTGAAGATGTACTGCCAAGGTTCTGTGTATATGACAGCGGAATGGGTGTTAGGCGGTTGTAAATCTGAAGTTAGCACAGTTGTAGCTAATTTAATAGCTGCTATGCCATATAAATTATCACTGTTATTTGAAGAATTAAATTTAATTTAGTGACAGATTGTTATTTTTGTAACTTCCTTTTAGATGTTTTATATTGTTATAATATAGACAAAGATAAATATGTAAATAAAGATTTACAAGTATAAGTAAATTATCAATAAAAAGGAGATATGAAAAATGGCAAATCGTATAGTATTAAATGAAACTTCTTATCATGGAAAAGGAGCAATAAAAGAAATCGTAACAGAAACAAAAGCAAGAGGATTTAAAAAAGCTTTTGTATGTACTGACCCTGATTTATTAAAATTCAATGTGTCTACAAAGGTTATAGATTTATTAGATGAAGCTAACTTAGCATATGAAGTTTATTCAGATATAAAAGCAAACCCTACAATAGCTAATGTTAAAGCTGGTGTTGAAGCTTACAAAAATAGTGGAGCCGACTACATAATAGCTATAGGTGGAGGAAGTAGTATAGATACTGCTAAAGCTGTAGGTATAATAATAGCAAACCCTGATTTTGAAGATGTTGTATCATTAGAAGGTGTTGCAGGAACTACTAACAAAGCTGTTCCAATATTCGCAGTTCCAACTACTGCAGGTACAGCAGCAGAAGTAACAATAAACTATGTAATAACTGATGAAAACAAAGACCGTAAAATGGTTTGTGTAGACCCTAAAGATATACCAGTAGTAGCATTTGTAGATCCTGATATGATGTCTAGTATGCCAAAAGGACTTACAGCAGCAACTGGTATGGATGCTTTAACTCATGCAATAGAAGGATATATAACTCCAGGTGCTTGGGAAATGAGTGATATGTTCCACATAAAAGCTATAGAAATAATAGCAAATTCACTAGAAGCAGCTTGCAATAATGAAGAAGCTGGTCGTGAAGGTATGGCATTAGGTCAGTATATAGCTGGTATGGGATTCTCTAATGTTGGATTAGGAATAGTTCACTCAATGGCTCATCCTCTAGGAGCTTTATACGATACTCCTCATGGTGTAGCTAATGCGATAATACTTCCAACAGTAATGGAATACAATGCAGAATACACAGGAGAAAAATATAGAGATATAGCAAAAGCTATGGGTGTTGAAGGAACAGAAAACATGACTCCTGAAGAATATCGTAAAGCAGCTGTTGATGCAGTTAAAGGTTTAAGTGAAAGAGTTGGTATACCAGCAGATTTAAAAGATATAGTTAAAGAAGAAGACTTAGATTTCTTAAGTGAAAGTGCATTTGCAGATGCTTGCTGTCCAGGAAATCCAAGACCAACTTCAGTAGCAGAAATAAGAGAATTATACAAATCATTAATATAATTGATTTGATGATAAAATAGAGCTAAATTTCATATAAGAAAATATAAGGGATAAGAGTGATAGCTTATAAAATAGCTAACAATCTTATCCCTTTACTTTTTTATTTAGTTTGAATTTTTATAGTAAGTAGTTTTCAATCACTAAACTGTTTTTATTGATATTGCTGTTATAGGAGTTCCAACTACACTATAGTATTCTACTATATCGGCTTCGTATAAGACACCGTCTATTCTTATTAAAGCTGGTAAATCCATAGATACATATTCAACATTTTCAAACTGAGAGCAGTATTTATTTATTTCTTCGAAAAATTCTTCCATTGTTTCAATTCTTCTATCAACTTCTATATAAAGAGTTTTGTTTTTCTTAGCAGAAATTGATGAGTTTAAGCTATTTGATATATTTTTTAGATATAAATATTCTAAAAACCACATAGCTAGAATTGTTAAAATAGCGGAATTTATAAATAGTTTAAATATAAATGGTATTAAAGCAGATACAACAGATATTACTACACATATCATCATAATCCAATAAACTCCAGTAATACCGTTTAATACATGGTAAGTAGATCTTAAATCTTGATTTAATTCTCTAAAGAATATAGCTAAAAATCCTATTAATATAGAAGATGCCAACATTATAGGTGCTAGATTTTGTGAAGCTATAGTGTTTTCATTGTGTGTTAAAAAAACAGACACCATATAAACTGAGAATATAGCAAACCCTAAAAATGAGCCTTGTATTATCGAATTCTTAAAGTATTCTTTGTAATTTTGTTTTATTAAATTTATACTACTTGTCATATTATTTCCCTCCAGTCAAAACTTCTTTTAATTTCTTTACATAATTTCTAGATATATACACTTCCTGTCCGTTTATTAGCTCAGCTTTCATAAGTCCACTTGCAGCAGGTTTATATACTGAAACACATCTCAAGTTTAAAATACTAGACTTAGATATTCTTAAAAAATATGTTGGAAGTATTTTTTCAAGTTCGTAAAGTCTTTTACTGCATTTGTAAGAATTATTTTGAGTGTGCAAAATCTGTATATTTGACGAACTTTCGATAAAGATTATCTCAAAGAAAGGAACATAGTGAAGTTTACCGTCTACAGTACAGGCTATATTTTCTGTTCTAAAATTTTCCTTTTCTAAGTATGAAACAATTTCGTCTGAGTGCTGATTGGATTTATGTAAATTTAAAACTGCATTTTCTTGTTTTTCTTCTTCAATATGGTTTAATGTAACTTTCAATTTATTCACCTCGATGTTAATAGCTATTATCAGATTAAAGATGTATCTTTGAATCAATAAAGATTGTTTATCTTTAAGTTAATGATAAACGAAAGAGTTTTTAACGTCTATAGAAATACGCTTAGAGGTATTAAATGTATATGTAAGAGGAAAATTGTTTTACATATTGACGAATATCGATATAAAATGTATAATTTAAATATCGATAATTATCAATGTATGAGGTGAGATTATGAAAACTAAGTTATATTTACTTACAGGATTTTTAGGTTCGGGAAAAACAACTCTTCTTCTTGAAATGCTGAAGAGATTAGATAATAAAAAAATTGGCGTTATACAGAATGAAATTGGAAAGATAAGTATAGACGGTGAAATTTTAAGAAATGACGATATACAGATGGTGGAACTAAATAGAGGCTCTATATTCTGTTCTTGTCTTAAATTAAACTTTGTTCAGGCGCTTGCAGATATGGCAGAGAAGGATTTTGAGTATCTTTTTGTTGAGAGCTCTGGTATAGGGGACCCATCTAATTTGGATGAGATATTAAAAGCTGTGACAGTTATAGCTGGAGATAAGTATGAGTTTAAGGGAGCTATTTGTTTAGCAGATGCAATAAACTTCGAAAAACAACTAGAAGAAGATGAGGCTGTTGAAAGACAGATAAAACACTGCAATATGGCGATAATAACAAAGAGCGATGTTACAGGAGATGAAGGATTTGAAAAAGTACTTAATAAGATAAAAGAGATAAATCCTATCTGTAGAGTAGAAAAAAGTGTAAATGGTGTTATGGACTATTCTTTCTTAGATGAAGACTTAGTTCAGTACAAATGGGCTGAAGCCGAAGAGTCCACAAACTCTGTAGAAACTAAACCAAAGACGCTATTTTTAAACTTTGAAGGAGAAATAGAAAAGGAAAAATTAACAGCATTCCTTGAAGATATGACAGATGATGTTTATAGAATGAAGGGATTTTTCAATCTTAAAGGAGAAGGTTGGAATCAGGTAGATGTTGTAGGTAAGAAGATAGACTATAAACCTTGCAGTGATAAAGGAAACTCTCAGCTTGTGTTTATTTCTAAAAAAGGACCAGCTATAATCAAGAAGATATTCTCTAGCTGGGAAGAGAGAGTTGGATTAGAGATGAAATTAAAAAACTAAAAACTTAAATATGGCTAGAGCTAATGCAAAAGATTTGTATTAGCTCTATTTTATTGTATAGAAAAGTTAAGTCTATATTTTAGATTTAAAATACTTATAATATAGATTTAATATTCTCTTATTGTACATTTGTTAATATGAAAAGACGGATAAAAATAGGAGAGATAAAAATGGGAAAAAAGAAGAATAAAACAAAGGAAAGATATAAGAATTTAACACTACTACATTCAAATGATTTACATGGGGATTTTTTAGCTGAAAAGATAAATAAAGATCTTGTCGGAGGTGTTTCGATGCTTTCTGGATATATAAACAAGGTAAGAAATGAAGAACAGAATGTTATATACGCAATATCAGGTGATATGTTTAGAGGTTCTGTTATAGATAGCGAATATAAAGGGATTTCAACCATAGAAATAATGAATTTACTTGGACCAGATGTGGCTACTATAGGTAACCATGAGGTCGATTACGGAATAGCACATCTTTTATTTATTGAAAAATGTGCGACATTCCCAATTATAAACGCAAATATGTATATTGCGACAAATGGAAATAGATTATTTAGACCATATAAAATAATAAAGATAAACGGAATGAAGATAATGTTTATCGGTTTGATTACGGAGATGGTTCTTGCAAGAACAAAGTTAGAAAGTATGATAGGACCATTTATAGATATAAATGATGCTGTTGAAGAAGTAGGTAAGGTTTGTAATGCATATAAGCCAGATGATGTCGATTTAACTGTGCTTTTAACTCATATTGGGTTTGAAGAGGATAGAGTATTAGCATCTAAATTAAAACCTGAATGGGGAATAAATATGATTATCGGAGGACATACACATACATTTTTAGACGAGCCTGAAGTGGTAAATGGTATTCCGATAGTTCAGGCTGGCATAGGAACTTCTCAGATTGGTAGATTTGATTTAATTATAGATACGAAAAAAAATAAAATAGCTTCATATAAATGGAATACAATTCCTATAAAGGACGAGTATTGCCCAAGAGATGAGGAACTAGAAGATTTAATAATGACATATAAATACGAGGTTGATAAAAAATATGGAAAAATAATAACTAGATTGAATAGACAGTTAACACATCCTGAAAGAAGAAGAGAAACAGAGGCTGGAAATTTAATGGCAGATATTCACAAAGAGATTGCAGGGGTGGATATTATGTTTTTAGGAAGTGGAAGTTTGAGAAAGCAAAGGTTAGGACCTGTTGTAACACTTGGAGATTTGACTGAATTCTATCCTTATGACGACGAAATCTTTGTTGCAAAGGCAAGTGGAAAACTTATTAAGAAGTTTGTATCTAATATGATTAAATTGGCTTTAGATGTGGATATTGTAAGTGAATTTTATCAAGTTTCTTATGGAAGTGAGTTTGTATGGTCGAAATCTGAAAAGAGATTAATAAAGGCTGAACTAGACGGGGAAAAGATAAAGGATGATAAGAAGTATACGATAGGTATTCAGAGATATCATCTTGAAAATCTTGAAAAAAATCTTGGTATTAAAAAGAAGGATTTTGAGAGCGAGTTTAGGTGTACAGCTACATCTGGATTCCAGGTTGTAGAGGAGTATTTGGCTAGTCATACACACTTGGATTCGGTTGTAGAGGGAAGGATAAAAATTAAAGAATAAATAATAGTATAAGGAAGAGATTATAATTAATGTTTAATCTCTTTTTTTGTGTAGGTGGTATAATTAAATAAAAGATACAAATATACAAAATGGTTGTGCATTTTACTAAAGGGAAGTGATTTCTATGAAAAAAATTATAAATAAAGAACAGTTATTAGAATTACTGAAAAATAGAAAAGAAAATGAAATACTAGATTTAAAGAACTGTATATTTAAGGACATGGATCTTACCGGATTAGATTTTAGAAATGTAGATTTAGATTGGTCAGATTTTGAGAATGTAAAACTTGCAAATGTAGATTTTGAAGGTTCTAATTTAAGCAATGTTTTTCTTGAACATGCAGATTTATCTAATGCTAGCTTTAAAAATTGTACACTACATGCGACTAATTTAAGATACACAGATTTAACAGATGTAGATTTGTGTGGAGCGGATATTTTTGGAGCTAACCTAGAAGAAGCAAAAATGGACGGTATAAAGACTGATGAAAACACAAAACACTACAAAATGGTATGCCCAGAAACAGGAGCGTTTTTAGCGTGGAAAACTTGTTTCAATACTAGACTTGTTAGACTTCTAATTCCAGCAGATGCTAGAAGAACTAGCTCTACATTAAATACTTGTAGATGTGATAAGGCTAAGGTGCTTGCTGTCACAGATCCAACAGAAACTGTTAAATTTGATGAGGCTGTTTCCTATGTAGATGGAGATTTTGTATATAAGGTTGGAGAAATGGCTTATGCTAAAGGATTTAACCCAGATAGATGGAGAGATTCTACAGGTGGAATACACTTCTTTATGAGTAAAGAAGAAGCTTTGGGATATCTAATGAGCATAAGTGGAGAGCAGAGTGAGACGGCTACAGATTGGACTAAAGAAAAATAAAAATAGATTTTTTTAAAATTAAAGAATAAGATAGGATATAAAAATAGATTTGTTATTAAAAATATTGTAGAATACCTATTTTATATGTTAATATATACTTTGATTGACTTCGAAAGGTAGGTATAAATAAAATGGGTACTATACTATTGTTAAAAAGATTTTTTGCTATATGTATATTATGCCTAGGTGCAAATATACTTGTAGATAAATTTGATAAAGACTTAAAACTTTCAAAAACTATGAGAAGAGTGATTTTATTTGCACTTTATATT
>UQCY01000066.1 GCA_900539645.1 uncultured Clostridium sp.
ACTTCATTTTTTATTCATACTAAATTCAAGATGCTATTTTTTTGGGGCATACCCTACAATTCCCAAAATTAAGCCATTTCTTTTTAGCATAAATTTATTATAATGCTCTTTTACTATTAAGTATCACTTTTTATTAATTGATATCGATATTCTTTTGATTTTTAATAAACATTGAAATTTCAATAACTTTGTTCATTTTTAGGATTTGTCCAATTCATATTCTATTCACCCTTTCTTCGTTTGACTTTTAGTATCAACAATCGTAATCTATATTCATGAACAATTATATTCGCAAGAATTTAATAAATTTACAACTAAATACAAGGAGGATGATTACAGGTGTTTAAAGAAGAATGGAAATCAATCTTCAAAAACAAATTCCTAATTATTGTACTAATCGCGGTTGCATTTATACCGGCATTATACAATATTATATTCTTAAGTTCTATGTGGGATCCATATGGTAAAGTGGATAACCTTCCAGTTGCCATAGTAAATCACGATAAACCAGTAGAATATGAGGGAAAAACTTTGAAAGTAGGCGACGAATTAGTAGATAACCTAAAGGAAGACAAAAGTATGGACTTCCATTTTGTATCTGAAAATGATGCAAACGATGGAATAAAAGATGGTAAATACTATATGGTCGTAACAATACCTGAAAATTTCTCTAAAAATGCATCTACTCTTATATCTGATAATCCTAAAAAAGTAACTATAGATTATCAGACAACTGAAGGAAGAAACTTCATAGCAGCAAGAATGTCTGATTCTGCAATAACTGAAATGAAAACTCAGCTATCTTCTCAGATAACAGATATGTACGTTACAGCAGCTTTAGAACAGTTTGAAAAGGTCGGCGAAGGAATGACTACTGCTGCAGATGGAAGTGGCAAATTAAAAGATGGTAACGACAAGATTATAGAAGGTAATAAAACTATCACTACTAATCTTGATAAACTTGCTAAAAGCTCTATAACTTTCGCAAATGGTGCTGAAACTTTATCAGTAGGTTTAGACCAATATGTTGCTGGTGCTGTTGAGTTAAACAATGGTGCAAATCAGCTTAACAATGGTATTCAGACTTTAGCTGAAAAAGTTCCAGTATTAGCACAGGGAGTTGAAGCACTTTCTAATGGTGCTACAAAACTTGGTGACGGTGTTATGCAGTTCGTAGCAGGTATCACACAGTTAGACAATGGTGCTAAACAGTTAAATTCTGGACTTAATCAGTTAGATGAAAAAACTGCAAATCTTCCAGCACAGACTGCTGAATTAAACAACGGTGCTCAGCAGCTTGCATCAGGACTACAGAGTGCAGGTTCAATGACTGAGTCTCAGAAAAACGGAATGATAACTTATGTAAATAGCGTTGATGATTATCTTACTCAAGTTAATAATGCTTTAAATAATTTACCTTCTGGTTCAACTACTACTGATGTATCAGGCATAAAAAAATCACTTGAATCAATAGGAAAAGATTTAGCTACAATCAAAAGTGGTCTTTCTGGTTCTAGTGGAGATTCTTCAAGCTCTGGAGCTTCTTCATCTGATATAAAATCAGCTTACAACTCTGATACAGATGCTCATGCAGAAGCAGCTATTTCTGCAGCAGAGTCAAGTGGTGTTGAACTTACAGATGAACAGAAATCTGCTATAAGATCTGCTGTTAAAAGTAGTGGTGGAGAAACTTTATCTGAAGCAAATAATATATCTTCCGGAACAAGCAGTTCTGGTTCTGTAGATTCTTCAGTAATATCAGCACTTGAATATGCTCAGTCTAATTTAGCTTCTGTAAGTGAAGGTTTAAAAGCATTAAGTGGCGGTTCTTCTAGTTCTCTTGCAGGTTTAGGAGCATTAAAAGAAGCTACAACTCAGCTTAAATCTCGGAGCGCTACAGCTACTCCAGGTATAATAAGTTCTATAAATGGACTTTATACTATAGGAACTTCTGCAGCTCCAGGTTCTGCAGCTATTGCAAATGGTACTTCACAGCTTGCTGCAAATATGCCTGTTCTTTCTAGCTCAATAAAAGCATTATCAGACGGAAGCGCACAGTTAGTAAATGGTACAGGTCAATTAGCTGCTAATGCACCTCTTTTAAATGCAGGTGCTCAGCAAGTAGCAAATGGTGGTAAAGAATTATCAGCTGCTGTTCCAACACTTTCAAGTGGTATATCAAGATTATCAAGCGGTTCTGCTGCACTTGCTGGAGGTACTTCAAAACTTGCTGCAAATGGACCAAAACTTACTTCTGGTGCAGGACAGTTAAAAGACGGTGCTCTACGGATATCATCTGGTAGTGGACAGTTAGCTGCAGGAAGTAATAAATTAGACGATGCTCTTCATCAGGTTAAAGATGGATTAGTAACTCTTACTGATTCATTAAAATCAGGTGCAGATAAAATAAAAGATACTAATACTGGAGATAGCGCTGCAAATGCAATAGCAAGACCTGTTAAGATTAGCCATACTGATGTTGATAAAGTACCTAACAACGGTACTGCTATGGCTCCTTACATGCTATCAGTTGCATTATTTATAGCTCCAATAACTATAAACATGCTTTATGATACATTCAATCCTAAGAAGAGACCAACTTCTGGTATTGCATGGTGGGCAAGTAAAATGTCTGTATTAGGACTTGTAGCTGTGTTATCAGCTTCAATAGTATTCTTTGCATTAACAGGTATGCTTGGATTAAAACCACTTTACCCTGCTAAAACACTAGCATTCTTGATATTAACGTCCTTGACCTTCACGTCACTCGTTACATTATTCAACTTACTGCTAGGAAAAATAGGAGCCTTCTTAATGTTAATCTTCATGATTTTACAGCTAGGTGGTTCTGCAGGTACTTATGCTATACAGCTTTCAAACAAATTCTTTATGGGTATAAGTCCATATCTTCCTATGACTTATACAGTAAGTGGTTTAAGACAGTTAATATCTATAAGAGGCGACGTAACAGCTCAGGTTGCTGTTCTTATGGGAATTTTAATTGTAACTAATCTACTTATAATTTTATTCTTCCATATGAAGAAAAAATCTTACCCAACTAAAGTATTTGATGGAAATGTTTTAGCTGACGAAAAATAATTTTTGACAATATATAATTTAATAAATGTAAATATTTAAGAGATAAATAGATGATTTAGAGAAAAAAAGGCTATTGCAATTAATGCAATGGCCTTTTTAAGTGAGTAATCACAATTATTTCTATACTATTCTTTTTCTTTTATATGCAGCCATTGCAATTGTATATGATTCTAAAAGTAACGCTACAGATCCAATTACAAGTGCTACAGAGAAAGGAACAACATTAAGACTAGCAAAATCACTTACATTAGCAATCGCAGCCCCAGCAAACATAGGTGCCATAAACCCTATTATAGCTATTAATCTTCCCTTAATCCCTCCAAAACCTATATGAGAAGGGATTATTATTGAAATTGTAAGTATCGCACAGAATATACCCATTCCTGCTAATTCAAGTATTCCATTTATTCCCATAGTTCCTACTACACTACCTGTCTTAGCAATATTTCTTGCAAAGATTACCACAAAGAATAGAACAACGCCTAATAGAACACCTGCAAGTCCAAGTAGATATCTAGATTTTATATATTCCTTCTTTTCAACTGGAAGGTATCCAATCAAAATATCTATATTGCTCATTTCTTCATATGCCATAACCATATATGTAAAAATATATGCCATAAGATTTATTATCATTAATAAGTATACGCTGTTTGCATCTGCTCCGTTCATCTTCTTAGTTCCTTCACTTACAAAGAAAACTGCTACCACAACCGCAAAAATACTTATCATTGCAAACTTTTTAATTGCATTTAAGTTTTTTAAACTCATCTTAGTAAGATTTATAATATTTCTCATGTCCTTACCCCCTTATATAGAATTTTAAAATCTCTTCTATCTTTGGTCTTGAGTAAACTGCTTCTTCTCCTAATAATTCAAACAATCCGTTGTAATCATTAGTAAGACCTTCAAATCCAAAATCATTCTTATTTATACTAACAAAATATTTCTTTGTTTCTTCATTTAATAAATCTAATCTTCCTTTGACAATTTTATGAGATTCTATTACGTCTTCTCTATATCCTTTTAAGAAAATCTTTCCGTCCTCGATAAATGCTATACTATCGGCATACATCTTCTAAATCTGATGTTATATGAGTTGAATAGAATACTGTAAGTTCGTATTGCTCCATCATCTCCTGTATTATAGCCATAACATCATCTCTGACAACAGGATCTAAGTTTGCAGTTGGCTCGTCCATTATAAGAATTTCTGGTCTGTGAGATAGTGCCATAACAATCTCAAACTTTTTCTGCTGCCCTTTTGAGCAGTCTTTGTATGTCTTTGTTTCAGTTAACTCTAGTCTATTCATCAGATTTTTGTATAAATCCTCATCCCAACTACTGTAGAAACTAGATATACTGCTTTTTATAGATTTTAATGTTGTTTCAGCCATAAACCCTGATTTATCTCCAACATATCCTATTTTTTCCTTTATATCTAATTCTTTTCCACTAAACTCTCTGTCAAATATCTTTATACTTCCACTGTCTTTTTCTATAAATTCCATTATAAGGTTTATCGTAGTAGTCTTTCCTGCTCCATTCTTACCTACAAACCCTGTTATTAATCCTTTTTCTATCTCAAAATTATCTATACTTAAATTGAAATCACCTAAGTTTTTCTTTAATCCTTTTATTTCTATAGCATTCATAAATTACACCTCCTCATAAATACTCTTGAATATCTCTATTCCCTCATCTAATGTAAGACCTATTGCCTTTGCCTGCCTGATTATATCTTCAAGCTTGTTTTCTATCTCGTACATTGTTATCTCTTTTATTCTGTCCTGATTTTTTTCAGATACAAAAGTACCCTTTCCCTGTACAGTTTCCAAAAATCCTTCTTTTTCTAATTCTTCATAAGCTCTCTTTGTCGTTATTATGCTGACTTTTATCTCCTTAGCCAATGTTCTAATTGACGGTAACATCTCACCTGGTTTTATATCTCCACTCAAAATTTGAGCTTTTATCTGACTTTGAATCTGTTCGTACAGAGATAGCTTTGATCTATCGTCTATTATTATGTTCAATACTATCCCTCCTTTTTTAGATTGTGTATATACTGTATATATTATCTATATACACATAATAACACTGTATATAAATTCTGTCAACTGTATATAAAAACAAAAAGGACATATAGTGTGTCTTATATGCTCCAGGCAATCAAGTTGCATTGTCGCTATATAAGACACACATACACGTCCTTTTATTTAATCGAACAAAATTTATCTAATTTTTATTTTTTAATTGAAAAGATTTGGATTCACCGCTTTATCTCCACCTATTATTATATAGTTTTTATCTTTGTTAGCATTTAAGTAATCTCTTGTATCATTATCTAAAGAGTTTGCCTTTGTAAGTAATATAGGTGAATGTTCTTTTCCTGCATAATAGCTTACAGATAATGAATCTGCAAATGATTCTCCACTTGCAACAAATATAGTCTTAGAGTTTGCGAAGAATCTTTCTGCTATTTTCTTAGATGTATCATATCTATCTTCACCCGCAACTCTTTCTACTTTTGTAAATAATTTTTCAATGTCTGATCCAACAGCTTTATTTCCTCCTACTACTATTGCATCTTTTATTTTATATTTGTTTAAGAAGGCTTTTACTTCTTTAGGAATATTATTTCCGTTCACTAATATTACCGGTATTCCTTCTTTTGATGAGAAAGAAGCTATTGATACAGCATCCGGATAGTTTCTACCATCTGCTATTATAACTTTTCCTTTATTTCCACGTTTAGCTATAGTTTCTTCTGCAACTTTTATAGCTGTTTCATATCTATTTTCTCCAGCAAATGCTGATACTACTGAAGATTTTGACTCTGCAAATTTTTTGATTTTATCTTTATTTGCTTTTGATATTGAATTTCCACCAACAAATACTATTTCTTTAGCGCCTAATCTATTTATTTCTGCTAATATTTTGTCTATGTTATTATCATTTATTAATAGTATAGGACCATCACCTTTTCCTGCTAATGCTGCTGAACTTAGTGCATCTGGGAATTTTTCACCTGATACTAGGTATACTTTCTGTGATGAAGAGTATACTTTCTGGCTTATATCTACAGATGTATCGTATCTATTTTCACCAGCTATTTTATCAACTACTTCAACTTTTACACCTTCATCTGGTTTTTCTTCTTCCTGTGGTTTTTCAGGAGTAGATGGTATTGAAGGAACTGATGGTTCTGACGGAGCTTTATAGATTATTTCGTATGTATCTCCATCTTTTTCAAAGTTTAAATGATTACTATTACTAGTATATAGCTTTGTTATCATATCTACATAGTCATTACTCTTTTGGAATGCTGTAGGATGTAATGATTTTAAACTATATGGAAGATTTACTTCTTTTAGTAGACATTCTTTAAATGCATTTTCTCCTATTGTCTCTACACCTTCATGTAATACTAATTTTTTAGTTGTTCTCCATTTTTTATTATTTGCAAATGCTTGTTCTCCAATAGTTTTTACACTTCCTGGTATTTCAATACTTTCTAATCTAGTTGAAGCAAATGCTAAATATTGTATTTCTTTTACTGTATTTGGTATTTTTATCTGTTTTAAAACTGTACCTACAAATGCAGACTGTCCTATTACTTCAACACCGTTTGGTATTGTCACACTTGTAAGTGATGTGTTTCTAGAACATATTCCCTCAGGAACTGTCTTCATAGAGTTTGATAATTTTATACTAGTCATATCTGTATTAACAGAGAATGCCCCAGCTCCAACTTTTGTTACAGAATCTGGTATAGATACACTTATTAAAGTATTTCCGTTGAATGCTTGTAAACCAATTTCATTTAATTTGCTTGGTAGTTTTATAGTTTTTATACGATTGAATCTAAATGCACCTTCATCTATTTTTGTTACACTCTCTGGTATAGATACGCTTAATAATCCATTTGGTGATTTTACTGTATCTGTACCCATTATTACACCATCTGTTGTTTCAAATGCCTGTTTACCTATTTCAGTTATATTTTGACCTTTATCATTTTTTTCTGGTATAACTAAATATTTATTTGTTTTGAATTTTTCTTTACCTTTTTCACTATATCCAGTTATAACTGTTCCATTGAAAGTAAAATCATCTACATTATATTTCATTTCATCTTTTATTTTTAGTTCATCTATGGCCTTCTGCAGACTATTTTTAGCAGCATCTATTTCCTTTTGATCTTTACTCTTATCTAAAGTTGATTGAGCCTTTGCTTTTTCATCCATAAGATTTTTCCAAGATTCTGATGTATATAATGTTTCTTTTAAATCTCCTATACTAGAAATTAGTTTTCTAAGGTCTGTTTTATTTACTCCATCTGTAAGAACCGCCAAAGCATCACTTAATTTATTAAGTTGCTCATTAATCTGTGCTTGAGTAGAATCTTCTTTTTCAAATACAGCCTTTGCATTATTCAGAACGTTTTCAAATACATTCCATTTTTCAGAATTATATTCACTAGGATTTAATTTATTAGCTTCTTTTATTTCTTTATATAATTCTTCTCTCTTTACAGTTTCACCTTTTAATATGAATTTGTGATAATCACTCTTAGTTTGTATATAAGTTTCTTCTGTTAAATGTTTTGGATTTCTTGTATATAAAGAAACTTTATTATCATCAATTTCATCTCTATTTTTCTGATCTTTAAATACCTCTCCCAATAATTTAAATATACTATATGGAAGATGAACTTCTTTTATTCTATTTCCAGAAAAACTGTAGTTATCTATCTGTATTAATTCAACATCATCTGAAAATTCAAGTTTACTTATTTCGTTTCCTTGGAATGAGGCATTCCCTATTCTTAATACTGATGCTGGTATGTATAAGCTTGTTAGTTTATTTCCTTTAAATGCTTCTGAATCTATAAATTTAACATAATTAGGTATACTTAAAGATGATATATTGTTTCCTGAAAATGCTCCTGCGTCTATTACAAAGTCTTTTTTACCATCTAAATCACTAGGGAAAGTTATTCCTTCTATTCCCATATTTTTAAATGCTTCTTTTCCAATACCTTCAACTAATTTTTTAGAACCATCTGTATTTTCGACATATTTAGGAATTGCTATTGTTTTAGTTTTTTCTAGTTTTTCTTTTCCTGAGTCAGTTAGTCCTGTTATACCAAAGTACTGCCCATCAGTTGCTGTGTATGCACATTCTCCAGAAGTAAAGTCTTTTGATGTCCATTTTATATCTGATTTTTTTAGATTTAAAGTAACTTTTATTTTGTATTTATTCTTTATTTTATTGAAGTCCTCATGATTAGGTAAATCTATAAATTTTCCTTCTATAATTATTGTTTCTTCACCATCTTTTAAATTGCTTAAATCCCATTCTATTCCTTCATTTTCTTCTATTGGCATATTATCTTGAGCTACTAATAACTTTACTCTATTTTTTAATATTTGTTTTATTTCATCCTCATTATAGGAATTTACATCTATTTCACCAAGATTTAAGTTAATAGTTTTTTCAGATGCATTTCTTGTTGGAATAACTATTGTTACTTCTCTATTATATGGAATATTTAACAATTCACATTCAAGAAAAGCATTTTCATATATCAACAATTTCTTTCCTTCTTTAGATATTGTATATTCTCCCAAACCAGTACAATATTGAAATACATTATTTCCCACATATTCTAAATTAGGTCCAAAGTTTATTTTTCCAGGAAGGTTTTGATTTTGTTCTTTTCTACTAGCAGAAAAAGCTCCTTGCTCTATTCTTTTTAATGAATTAGGTAATTCTATATTCTTTAATGTAGGAATTTTGGCAAATGCATTTCTTCCTATTTCTTCTAATCCTTCATTAAATTTAACTTCTGCTAATTTTGTTCCAGAAAAAGCAGCCATACCTATACTTTTTATTGTTGAGCTAAACTCTACATTTTTTAAATTACCACAATTTGCAAATGCAAATGCTCCTACATTCTCTAAACCTTCATTTAATATAACTTTTTTAATAGTTGTATTCTTTATAAAAGCATTTTTCCCTATCGAAGTAACTGTCACACCATCTATTTGTTCAGGAATAATAATGACCTCTGTATCTGTTCCTAAATACTTACTAATCGTTCCTGTCTCTTTATCAAACTCAAACTGATCAGATGGAGTTGGTGTTGTTACCCCCCCCATTTTGATTAGAATCTATATTTTCTACTTCTGTTCCAGTCGTATTTCCAGACACAACCTCATTTTGTTCAATTGAAGGTTCTAAACCTTCAACATCAGCAAACACATCCACATGACTCATAGAAAGTCCTAATGCTACAGCCAATGCTATTGATAATGATTTCTTAAACATTAAAACACCCCCATA
>UQCY01000067.1 GCA_900539645.1 uncultured Clostridium sp.
CTCCAGGCAATCAAGTTGCATTGTCGAGTTCGATTTCTTTGTTATTCAAAGCAAAAAGAAGGCGTTCTTAGCAAAAAATCGCAGTAGCCCCTGTAAAGTAAAATTAGAAAAGAGAAGAAGTGTTTTGAAGCTAGGACAGAGGGGATATAGGTTTGGTGGAAGAGGTTGGGGAAAAGTTTGTATGTTAGAGCTTATATTTGGGTAAAAGTAGGTTTTATATTTTAGACGGGGTATGTGTGTTTTGTTTTTTTGAAAAAATTCTGAAATTTTGTTATTTTTTCTTGTATTTAGTTTTGTTTAATGTATACTATAAATAAATTGTTTTTTAGTTATGTTTTAGGTATACAAGATTTTAAAAAAGTATGTTGAAAAAATAGATTTTGAGATAGAGGGGTGAGATTTTTGAGAGATTTTTCATTTTTAGAGGGTGTTATGAAGCATCATAGAGAGGTTTTGCACGAGGTTGCAGAGCTTGGGAGAGAGGAGTTTAAGACTTCTGAGTATATTAGAAGTTATTTAGATAAATTGGGTGTTGAGTACGATAAGTGGCTTGGTACTGGTACTGCTGGGATTATTCGAGGTAAGGATGCAAAGAGAACTATAGCTTTTAGAGCAGATATTGACGGGCTTATGACTGAGTGTGGTGTGCAGCATCTTTGTGGGCACGATGGACACACAGCAATTCTTTTAGGTCTTGTTGAGTTCGTTAATGCTAATAAAGAGAAGTTAAACGATAATTTTGTGTTTATATTCCAGCCTGCAGAGGAAGGTCCTGGAGGTGCCGAGGCTCTTGTTAATGAAGGGATTTTGAAATATTATGGAGTTGACCAGATTTATGGACTTCATATTTATCCAGAAATCTCCGAGGGAAAAGTTGGTATTAGGGAAGGATATTTCCTTTCTCAGATTGGTGATTTTGAGATAGATATTTACGGAAAGAGCAGCCATGGTGGTTCTGCTCCAGAAGCTGGGATAGATGCAATTACAATTTATGCGTCTTTAGTTAGCAGTATGCAGACTATTGTTTCGAGAAATGTTAGTCCAATAGACAATGCAGTTGTTAGTATTGGGAAGGTTGAAGGTGGTTCAAGAAGAAATATTATCGCTGAACACGTTCATCTTGAGGGGACTATTAGATGCTTTAAACCAGAAGTTTATTCAAAGATTAAGGAGAGATTTTATGAAATTGCGGATGGTTTTTCAAAGGCGTTTAATTGCGAGATTAAGGTAACTATTAGAGATGATTATCATCCTGTAAACAATAATTCTGAGCTTTGTCAGGAGTTTATTGAGGCTGTTGGCGATGACAAGGTTGAGATTTTGGATCCTTTGATGATTGCAGATGATTTTTCATATTATCGGGAAGAAGTACCAGGAATTTTCTTTATGCTAGGTGCGAGAAACGAGGAAAAAGGATTTGTAAATGGGCTTCATAATTTGAGATTTAACTTTGATGAGAAGATTTGCGTAAATGCTTTAGATGCCTATGTTTCAATGCTTGAGTACAAAGGCTCAATGGATAAATAGATTTTAGAAAATATTTTTTAAGAATTTTTATAGTATAGAGTTAAAAATGCGATTAAGAGGTTTGGTGGTGAGATTATGGAAGAAAAAAATTGCGTATGTAATGGAGAATGTTTAGATAAAGTAATGTATTTAAAGGACAGTGTGTACGATTATAGAAAGAATTTGCACTGTATTGCTGAGGAAGGGCGAGTTGAGTTTAAGACTTATGATTATATAAAATCTGTTTTAGATGGACTTGGTTTAGAGAGCAAGAAATGGTTAGAAACTGGGCTTGCAGGAATTATAAAAGGTAAAGATGCACAAAAGACTGTTGCATTTAGAGCCGATATCGATGGACTTATGTCTAAGGATGGAACTGTTAAGCACCTTTGTGGACATGACGGTCATATGTCTATACTTTTAGGGCTTATCAAGTATGTAAATGATAATAAAGATAAGTTAAAGGATAACTTTGTGTTCATATTCCAGCCTGCAGAGGAAGGGCCTGGTGGATCTGAAGATATGGTAAAGGACGGAATTATAGAGTATTACGGAATTGATGAGATATACGGACTTCATGTAAATCCGTTGCTTGATGAAGGCGTGATAGGAATTAAAAAAGGGTCTATGATGGCGGGGACAATAGATTTTGAGATAAATATTGTGTCTAAGAGTGCACATGGTGCAATGCCTCAAAATGGTATCGATGGAATTGTGATTTCTGCTGAGGTAATTAACTCACTTCAGACTATTGTTTCGAGAAATATTAGCCCAATAGACAGCGCAGTTATCACAGTTGGTAAGATAAGAGGTGGCGCAAGAAGAAATATTGTCGCTGAAAATGTGTCTTTAGAGGGGACTGTGAGATATGCAAAGGACGAGGTTTACGCAAATGTGCTTGATAGGATGAAGAAGATTTGCGAATTTACCGCAGCTAAGTACGATTGTAAGATTGATATGAGTGTTTGCAATGAGTGTCGGGCTGTGATAAATGACGATAATTTATATCAAGAGTTTAAAGATGCTTTTAAAGGGGATAATGTTGTGGAACTAGATTTCCGGATGGGTGCAGAGGATTTTGCATTCTTCCAGAGAGCAGTGCCAGGATTTTTCTTCAATGTAGGTACGAGAAATGAGGAAAAAGGGTTCACTGCGGGACTTCACAATGAGCAGTTTGACTTCGATGAAAAGATAATTTTAAATGGGGTTGAAGTGTATAGAAAATTAATGGAATATAAAAATATGATAGAAAAATAGATGGCTGTTGTAAGGATTTTGATGAGCCAAGACTTAACACAATTGCTCGCGTTCCAGGCTTCAGCGCCACGCCCATTTATGTAACACATTTATATGTTACGTGGCGCTTGCAGTATTGTCGATGCGAGCTTCTTGTGTTTAAGTCTTATATTGACTCAGTACAAAATCATTACTAACAGCCATTTTTATTTTTCTACATATAATTTATATGAGATGAGTTGCATGACGCTTGTAGTGTTGTCGTATTTTTTATGATATAATATACTTCATGCTATTATGGTTAGAAATATTTAGTTTGAGGTATATACTATGTATGAGTGTGGATATTTGATGTACAAGTGTTTATATTTCGAATTTTGATATTTTGCCTAATATAGTTTTTAGATGTTTTAGTTTTAGAAAAATATTATGATGTTGGGAGATTTGAGATGGATCAGTATAGAGATTTTGCATTTATATACGACGAGCTTATGGACGATGTCGATTATGATAGATGGGTTGAATATATAGAAGAGATTATCAAGAGTGAGGGTGCTGAGGTGCAGAATATTCTCGAGTTAGCTTGTGGTACAGGGAATTTGACTATACCTCTAACTAAGAAGGGATACGATATAGCTGGGATAGATATTTCTGCGGAAATGCTTGAGGTTGCTATGGAAAAGGCAGAAGAGGAAGGTGTGCAGCTTGTTCTTTTACAGCAGGATATTGCTGAGCTTGATTTTGATGTGCCAAACCTTGATTGCATACTTTGCGCTTGTGACGGATTCAATTATTTAACATATGATGACGATTTAGAGTATGTATTTTCAAAGGCTCACGAGCTTTTAAAAGAGGATGGGATATTTGTATTTGACATTAGCTCATACTATAAATTATCTAAGGTGCTTGGAAATAATACTTTTGCTGAGAAGAGAGAAGATGTCGTGTATATGTGGCAGAACTATTTCGATCCAGAAGAGGATTTAGTCGAAATGGAACTTACATTCTTCGTGAAAAACGAGGACGGTACTTTTGACAGATTTGATGAGGTTCACCAGCAGAGAGCTTACGAAACAGAGGATATATTAGAAAAATTAGCAGATGCAGGATTTAGAGATATCAAGGCTTATGGAGATTTTGCATTTGAAAAACCAAAGAAAGATGCAGAAAGAGTATTCTTTGTAGGTAGAAAATAATTGGTAAATAAAAATTGTAAATAATAAAAAGTAAATGAATTTGGAAAGGAAGAGTTTTGATGAACGATTATGTAATAAGAGCGACTTCTAAGAATGGGGAAGTTAGAGCATTTGTTGCAACTACAAAAAATTTAGTTGAAGAAGCGAGAAAATCTCACGGAACTACAAAGGTTGCAACTGCAGCACTTGGAAGAACTTTAACAGCTACATCAATGATGGGGCTTATGATGAAAAATAAAGGCGACGAGTTGACATCTATAATAAAAGGTGACGGACCAATAGGAACAATACTTGCAACTTCTGATGCACAGGGGTTTGTTAGAGGATATGTTTCAAACCCAGATGTTGAGGTTGAAAACTATCCAAACGGAAAATTAAATGTAGCAGGTGCAGTAGGTACAGAAGGAACTTTAAAAGTAATAAAAGATTTAGGACTTAGAGAGCCAGTGAATGGATTATGTCCGATAGTTTCTGGGGAAATAGCAGCAGATTTCACATACTATTTCACAGTTTCTGAACAGACTCCATCAGCTGTCTCACTAGGTGTTTACACAACTCACTATGAAGTTGAACATGCTGGAGGATTTATCGTGCAGCTTATGCCAGATGCGACAGAAGCTACAATTTGCCAGCTTGAGGAAAATATAGGAAAGATAAAATCTATCACAGAGATGTACAGAGAAGGATTAACTCCTGAGGATGTGCTTAATTTAGTGCTTGAAGGTTTAGATCCTGTGATTCTTGACAAGGTTGAGGTAGGATTTAGATGTGTTTGCTCTAAGGATAGAGTTAAGAAGGCATTTATCGCAATGGGTAAAAAGGCGCTTGCTGAGATTATTGAGGAAGACCACCAGGCAGAAGTTACTTGCCAGTTCTGTAATAAGAAGTATCATTATGATGAAGATGAGTTAATGGAAATTTTAAAAGAGATGTAGTATAGAGAAAGAGAAGGAAGTATCAATCGCTCCAGGCAATAAAGTTGCATTGTCGTTGATTGATATCTTCCTTCTCTTTTTTTGTGCAGTTTGTGATTTTGTTTGAGATTTTTTATTAGATTTTAATAAAGATTGATAAATATTTAGTGTATAAAGGATATAATAAATGTGTTGGATAATAAGACGTTAATTAATATGAAGTATGTTAGAGAGATAATGGAGTTTTCAAAAATTACTGGTATTTCAACAAATGATGTACTTAGGATATTTTATCATTCTGATTTGTATTTTCTGTTGAAAAATGGCATATCAGATATTCATTGTATGTCTGATAATTGGTTAGCAGAAAAGCTAAAGGAAGAATGTGAAAATAAAAATATGAGTAAATAGGTAGGCACTCGAGTAAGTTTGGGTGTCTTTTTTTATGATATTTTTTGAGAAATAAGTTTTTAAATGAAAATAAAAAATATTTAAAAAATTATGTGTATATGCTATAAATTTTAATATAAATATTACTAATATTATCAAATGGAGTTTATGTTAAGGGTAAGCATAGAGGGAATGCGTTCTTTTAAGAGGGTGTTTTTTCTATGCTTTTATTTATATATCAAAGAATTATAGGTTGAAATTTTGGAGGTGTTGGTATGAATAAGAAGAAATCAAAAGAATTGGCATTTTTATTAGCAGCTTCTTTATTAGTTCCATCTGTGAATGGAATAGTGAGTGCTGCTGAATTGGATAATGTGAAATCTACGGATAAAGTGGTAGCATCTCAGGAAGCTACAAATCCAGATGGAAGTTATACGAGCACTCAAGATCCAATTACTCAAAATGTAGCTAAGATAGGGAATGAAGAATATGCGACTTTAACAGAAGCTATAAATAATGCAAGTGAAGGAGCTACAATAACGTTATTGGGTAATGTAACAGAGGATATTACTGTAAATAAAAATATTACTATAGATGGTCAAAGCAAATATACAATAAGTGGATACACTATTTTAGAAAAAGGTAAATTAGAAAATGTAACTTTAAAAGCAAGAGAAGATAAAGTTAGAATTTTATTAATAGGAAGTGAAAATAAAAATACAATACTAATGAAGTATGTTACCATAGTTTATTCAGTAGACAAAAGAAAATATGAAACTAGTATGCTACCTGGAAATGAATAAGATATAAAAATAGAAAATTGTACATTTACAAATTATCCTAATAATGGTGGGAATGTAGATATGGTTAATGAGTGGTCATATGGTTTATCGCTTTCTAAAGAATGGGATGAGAATGAAAAAGTAATGAAATATAATAAGGGTAGTGTAGAGATAATAAACAATACTTTTGACGGTGCGTTTAGAACTATGTTACCAAGTATAAATGGAAATGTTATTATAAAAGGTAACACATTTAAAAATAGTGTTGCAACTGTGGCTGAAGGACCAGACGGAGGAGCAGGACCACAAGCAACATGCATAACAACAGATGATACAACAAAAAATAATTTTGTTATACAAAATAATATATTTGATAATGCAGGGGCATTTCTTTTCCAAGATACAGCAGATGTAAGAGGTAATACATTTAAGTTTGATAGATTTTCCGTACATTATATACAAAGAAGAAGACATGTAGAGAATAAAGAAATCGATTTAAGAAATAATATATTTGAAATGGGTGAAAATAAATTAAAGATAATGGATTCTGCTTCAACACCGGTTATACTACCTGCAAATGTAAATGCAATAGCATTTTGGACTTGGTCTTCAGCTGAAGGAACAGTAGATCCTAATCAAATAAATCTTTCTAACTATGAATACAAATTTAATGGAGATGGAACTAAAACATATTATCCGAGTTCAGAAAAGGCATTAAAAGAATTTGTAAATCCTAGGGATGTTAATGACACAAGTGTAAGAAACAACGAAAAAGTAGTTGTATCAGATAACATGACAATCGAAGCAGAAACAGCAGTAGATATACCAAAAGATAAAAATATTACTATTTAAGTTCCAAAAGGAAAAACTCTAACATTAAACTCAGCAGGTGCTATTGATGTAACAGGCAGCCTAACTATATTAGGCAATGGAGAAGTAGTAATAGCTAAATCTGGAGAAGTTAGCGTAAACAAAGATGCAACTTTAAATATAACAACTAATGTTGACAACAAAGGAACAATAGATAACAATGGCGCTATAAACAACGGTGGAAGAATCTCAAATTCAGGAAAATTAACAAATAATAGCCAAATAAATAACTCAGGTAAAATCTCAAATTCAGGGGAAATAGTGAGTGAATCAGGGAAAAAAGGAGAAATATCAAATAGTGGTACTATAGCAACTCAAGAAGGTGGAAGTATTAAAGGAAACGACATTAATAAAGTGGATGATGGTACAACTATATCTCCCAATGACTATAAACCAGTAGATATTAAAGAAGCTTATAAATCTTCAAATTCAATTACTATGTCAGTGGCTGATTTTGGTAAATTTAATAAATTAGGCGAGGTAGAATTTACAATAGTAGAAGGTTCAGTTACAGAATCAAGAGGAGGAATTTGGGTAAGAGCTATAGATGGCAAGGTTACATTTGATGGATTAAATCTAAATACAAAATACACAGTATTTGCAAGATATAAAGGATTAGGAAATACAGAAGTAAAGATGGAAGTTAGTACGTTATCACCATCTACAGGTGGTGGTGGAGTAGTAGCCCCAACATATACTCACGAAGAAATAATAGGAACAGACAGATATGACACAGCAGCAAAAATAGCTGACAAACTAGGCTCATACGATAACGTAGTCCTTGTAAACGCAGAATCATCAATGTCTGATGGACTATCAGCTTCTGGACTTGCAGGAAAAGAAAACGGAGCAATCCTACTAACTAAAAAAGACTCTATACCTAAAGTAACAATGGACAGAATCAAAAAAGTAAAAAAAGTTTACATAATCGGTGGAGAAGCAGCAATAAGCCAGAAAGTATCTGATGAGATAACTAAAAACGTTCCAAATGTAAAAGTTGAAAGACTTGGTGGAAAAGACAGAGTTGAAACATCAGAAATAGTTGCTAAAAAACTTGGAAACTATTCAGATGCATTTGTAGTTAATGGATTCAAAGGTGAAGCAGATGCAATGTCAGCATCATCAGTTGCAGCAAGAGAAGAAGCTCCAATACTATTAACAAACGGAAAAACTTCAACTCATGCTAAAAAATCTGGAGTTAAATACTATGTAATCGGTGGAAACTCTGTAGTTGATAAATCAATAGCTGATAAATATAACGCAGAAGTATTAGCAGGAAAAGACAGATATGCGACAAATAAAGAAGTTATAAATGAATTCTACTCAGGATCAGACAAAGTCTACATAGCAAATGGGGATAAACTAGTTGACGCATTAACAGCATCTCCTCTAGCTAAAAAAGATGGTATAGTTTTAGTCAATGAAAAATCTGACAAGAGCATATTAAAAGGAAAAAATACAGTTCAGGTCGGTGGAATGGATTTCGAAATAGAATTTGAAAAATAGAAAACTAAAAATTAAATAAAAAATAAATCCCTCATCAAAAATAGGTGAGGGATTTTTATATATATTATTATCTTTTACAAATAATTATGGAACAAGAATAAGTTCACAAGTACATTCTTGGAATTTTTCCTTCATAATTTTATTTACCTTTGATACCGCACTTGATAAACTAGTAGCTTCAATTCGGAAATAGACCGCAATCCACAAGTGACGTCCTGTTTTTGTAATATCAAAAAATACAGGATTGAAGTTGTATTCATCTAAAATAGGGTTGCAAATTGCTTTCACTTCATCCATATAAACCTTGTTTGGCGAGAATAAAAATACGTCTTTAACAGCTCTCCACAACACTTTTATACTTTCTGGCAGCATGAATACCATAACTACTACGGCTACAATTTGGTCAAAGTATGGAGATATGAAGCCAAATGGTGTTTTTTTCAGATATAAAGACACTAAAAAAGCAAGCGCCATACCCATACTGTACACTATATCTAGCTTCCAACCGAGCAACTCTGCTTCAATTGTAGGTGAAGATAGGTTGCGATTTAATCTTTTCATAATAAGGAGAATTATAATACTCGCTACTCCAAGACAACATTGGAATATTGAAACTTGTGCGTTATTTACAATATTTCCGCCTGATAAAGCAGAATCTAATACTTCTGCAGATACACCCATAGTTACGGATAACATCATAACACTTTTGATTATGACAAATATCGACTCTACCTGAAAATACCCGTATGGATGCTTTTCAGATACAGGTTTATGGAATAATGGGGTTAAAAATAGGAGCAATGCGATAAACACAAGCTCTGATGCGTCGTATACGGCATCTGTAAGTGCTGATTGAGAGTGGCTGTAAATAGCAAAAATAAACTCTGCAATAGCAAATAAAAGTCCAGATAAAAAGGACAACATTAAAATCCAATGTCATTAAGTTAGCATTGTTAATGAGGTTATCTAAAAGAAAAATAGCAGGA
>UQCY01000068.1 GCA_900539645.1 uncultured Clostridium sp.
AAAATAATTATTCTACAGCTTTTTTATTTATATCACCAGACTCAAACCCTGAAATTTTCAATATAAAATTTATTACGTTCAAAATAATTAACTTATTTTGATACGCAAAGGCGTATTCAGTTCGCCACTACAGTATAGTCTATCTAAAGACACAACCTTACTTTTTGCTAATATATTCAATGCAGCATTCACATCAGCATTTATTAATTCACCATTTTTAGCCTGATATAATCCTCTTTTTATTCTTTTCCCAGAGAATTCTATTTTCTTATTTTCAATTTCATCTAATATAGGTATAAAATCTCCATCTAAAAAGCTTGCTTTAGATGTATAACTTTCTTCTTGAATAATAAATTTAATTCCATATAACTTTGATAAATACTCTATTTTTTTATACAGCTTCCCAAAAGGTATATTATAAAAATTTTGATTGTTTATCTTGCCTATATTATTATTCCTTTGAAAATTTGAATTATAACCACATACTATACAATCTATTTTATTTTTAATACAATAATTTAATATCAATCTTGCTGATTTTGAAATATAATCATTAACTCTATTATTTCTCTTTATTGTATTTTTATTTTGCCTATTTGTTTTATTTTCATATCCTTGTTTAACACGTATACTTTCTAATCTTGAGTTTTCTTTATTATACCATTGGTTTATAGATTTCAATTTTTTACCATCAATAATAAAACTATTTCCATCAGATGTAACACAAGTTGCTAAATTGTTTACTCCAAAGTCTATAGCTAGTGCCTTATTTGTATTTATTTTCCTTTGTATTTCAGCTACTTCATATATATACTGAATTTCAAAGAACCTAGCCTTAGCTTTTGGAACTATTCTTATTTCTTTTATTTTTTTATCTTTTAATATTGGTGGAATTTTTATTTCGATATAATTATGATTTTTTCTAAATTGATATGAATATGGTATTTTGATTTTATTATTTTTTATTCTTATAAATCCTATTATAAGTGTTGAAAAATCATCTTTTTCTAAATATTTTGGTATATTTATTTTATCATTGTATTCACCATTTTTAGCTAATTTCAATAAAGCTAGAAAAGACTTAAATGAACCATCTATTTCTTTTATTATTTGTTGTGCCATATTTGAATTTAATAACTTGTAGTTTTTACTTTCTTTTAATAGTTTATAATTTTCTTGATAACTTAAATATTTATCTTCTTTAAAATAAACCTTTCTTACATTATACAAAGCTTCATTAGATAAATTTTTTGCTATATGCGAAAGTTCTCTTAGTGTCAAATACTCATCTTTATTTAATTTTTTTAATTGTTGTTTTACTGTTAAATACATTTTTTACACCTCCTTTCTCTATAATATGAGTATAGCATAACTTACTATAACAAACACATTTTTTACAAAAAATGAAAAGAGCGTGATTTCTCACGCTCTTTTCGTAATTCAAGTTTACCAGACTCAAACCCTGAACCTTAAATAAAATATAATACTTACTTGACTATATCCGAATTATCTCCACTGTACTACACTACTTTTTACCAAAATATATATTATTTTAGCAAAAAGTAATGCAGTAGAGAATAGTCATATATTATTTTTATTTTAAGATTTTGTTCACATAAGCTCGCTACTTCTTATGCAGTTCTCAGATTATTATCTCGAACTTCTTATGTTTTCACATAAGCACAGACTATATCTTCTTCTTCACCATGATGTGTTAAGAGCCACCCACTTCAGCTCGCTTGAGCTTACTCCCCTCAAGAGGGATAGTCGTTGAACTTTACTCTATTCAAGTCTTAGCTGCTGATCACCCATTACCGAGTACTTAGGATTTAACCATATACCATCCAATTAATTTTTTCTGTTTTCACAACATTCGCACCTATGCTTATTTCATCATTATGCTGTAGTTTAATTGGCTTTAGGATTTCCCAGCAATTCAAGTGGTATATTCGATAGACTTAACTATCTCCAACGCACAAATTTCTTTATACGCTTACTATTATCGAAGTCTTTTTCTCGATTTTAATAAAGTTAAAAAACTAAAAAAAGGAGTTGTTTCTATGAAAAAAACAACAGTATAATTATATTAACATAGTTTCTTCACGATTTCAACATCTATAACTTTTTCTCTTTAATTTTTTAATAGCAAAACATTTTCCAAACCAAATAATTTTTTATTTTCTAACAATTTTACTTTTATTTTTTAATCTTCTTTATATTTACTATATAAAATCATAAAACTTTTGTAATCATCTGCTATTTTTCATATTTTATTCTATTTCTGTTCAATGCTATCATTTACTCTTTTATTATAAATATAAGCGATTTAATTTTTTATTAAAAAAAGTGACCATCGCTAGAATATCTTTTTAGACATTCATTCGATAGCCACTTTTTAGAGGTTTATTTATTTATTTATGCAATTTTATGTAATTACCTTTTCTATTCTTTTAAGAACTTCTTCTTCATCCATCCCGTCAACCATTAAAGTTATCCTTTCTCCGTTCATTATGTTTAAAGCGACAACTTTTAGTACATTTTTACAATTGACAACTTCAGAATTACGCTTAATAAAAACTCTCTCTTCTCTATTTTGTATTATAGCCTTTATACTAACAGCAATTCCCACATGAATTCCACCAACTGTATTGACTATAAGATCTTTAGTTATCATAAATTATCCTTCTATTTTTATAGTAGTTCCTATTTTTAATTCAGGCATGTCTGCATTTTCAACATATATACTTCCTGGTAATGCTGCTTCTTTTGAACCATCAAATACTACTGTCATATGTCCTAAAGAAGTAAGATTTTTTTCAGCTACATTTCCTACTGCTGTTATTTCAAATTTGTTTCCATCTATATCTAATATTTGCCCTACTGATATTTCTTTATTTGTATCTTTTATATCTATAGTGTAACAAAAGTCTTTTAATGTATCTGGAGCATTATCACCAAATAATATAAACATTTTTTCTCCCTGGAATGCAGATACCATATCTCCTGCGCCTTTTATTCTATTTTCATATACTAAACTCATTTTTTTAATCCCCTTTTTAATTTTGTATTTTTTAAGGAATCAATACTGATATATAAATTGATTCCTTATATATTTTTCTTACATTTTATATTAGCTGTAAAGACCTATACTAGCTGCCCAAGCTATTAATACTCTTGGAACACCTGTTAAGAATCTTGAATATAATACTGCTGGAACACCAACTTCAACTGTTTCCGCTTCAGCTTCTGCAAGACCTAAACCAACTGGTATGAAATCACATGCACACTGAGTATTTATTGCAAATAATGCTGGTAATGCTAAGCTTGGTGCTATATTTCCTTTACCTATTTCAACACCTATTAAAGTACCTATAACCTGAGCTATAACTGCACCAGGTCCTAAAAGAACTGATAAGAATGGTATAGAACATATAAATCCTAGTATTACTAGACCTATTCCATTACCTGCTAGAGGTATCATTACTTTAGCAAATAAATCTCCTATTCCTGATCCCTGTATTATACCTATTAAAAGTGCAACGAATCCCATGAAAGGAAGTATTGTATTTATAACTGTCTGAACTGCATCTCTAGCTGCCTGATAGAAAGTATTTACTACTTTACCAGCTCCCATACCTATTTTTGTTATTATATTAGGTTTTCCTGATTCAGCCATAGTCTGAGATACTTTTTTGTCTGCACTATATTTGAATTTTCTTTCTTCCTTAACTTCTTCTTTATTTTCTTCTTTTGACTCTGCGTTTTCTGCAGAAATTACAGTAGCTCCTTCTTCTGCTAATTCTATTTCATCTAAACCTACTGCTGATACATATATATCTTCTGTTATGAATTTTGCTAGAGGTCCTGATTTACCAACTGGCATAACATTTATTGTAGGTATTCTTTTCTGTGGGTATATACCACATCTTAAAGTTCCTCCACAGTCTATTATTACCATGAATATCTGTTCTTCTGGTACTGATGTTTTAAAACCATTTACTGGAGTACATTCTGTTAATTCAACTATTTTATCTACTATATCTGGTTTAGCTCCACCACCAGTTATATATAATAGTACATTTTTTTCTTCTGTTGGTTTTACTGTTAAAGGACCACCAAATCCTCCACTACCTTTTGAAACTTTTATTGCTCTATATTCTGACATTATCTGTTCCTCCTACCATCAATCGATCTTTTTATTACTTATTATTCAACTGCTTTTATTTCATTACTTAATTCTATTCCTTGCTGCTTCATAACATATTTTGTTGTAAAATCTGTAACCCATCCACTTAAGAAGTTACATACTAAACCTACTAATAAGTAACGTAGTGCAAGTGGAGTTGTGCTTAATCCTAATGTTTCAACACCTTTTGCTATACCTAAGAATATGAATATTTCCCCTGGATTTATGTGTGGGAATATACCACTTGAAGTATGGCAGAAGTAACTTGCTGATGCATAATAACTTGGTTTTAATCTTTCTGGCATGAATTTACCCATTGATAATGCCATTGGGTTACCTAACATAAATGCTGATACGAAAGGTAATATCATATATCTTAATATTGGATTTTTTGTACATATTTTAGCGAAACTATATATTCTTTTCTGACCTATTAAGTTTATTAAAGTATTCATTGCTATTAAAAGTAATAATACCTGTGGAACTATTCCACTAACCCATGATACAAATGTTTCGGCACCTGTATTGAATAATCCCATAAATCCTTCTGCAAATTTAACTATGTAATCCATAATTGAATCCTCCTAAATAAATTATTTTCCAGTAGCTATACATTTTAGAGAATCGGTAACTTTTCCTATTGGACTTTTTTCTGGTTTTATTTCTTCACCATTTATAATCCGTCTGTAGTTATCTGAAGCATTTTCTATAGCTTTTTTTACTGGTTTAGGTAAATCTAATTCTTTCTTTATATTTCCTATGTTTTCTCCGTTCAGTATATATATCTTTTTAAATCTAGCTAATATACTAACCCCTGACATACATACTCCTTCAATTATTTTTCCTTCTTCATCTATAGCAAACATAGCTATAGATCCTGCAAAAATAGCTCCTTTATATTTTCCAATTGCAACTCTTCCTATTTTTCTCAATTTCTTATAATTTTTATTGAAATCTTTTATCTGAATCGATGCAAATATAAACTGTAGTACAAATGCTACACCTAGACTTATAAGTAAAAACCAAAACTTCATAATTACCTCCCCTTTTCTAAAGCTACTATTCTTTTTTCTCTAATCTTTTAATCAAACAAATCGCTTGATTTTACAAAATACATTAATAAATCTTTATAATTATCTATTTTCGATATTTCATTTACTAACTTTTTATCTGATGCTATTTTTATAATCTCATCGTATATTCTTACTAATATGGTGTCATCGCCGTCGTCTTCTGGTAACCCTAGAAGAAATACTAGTTTTATATATTTCCCCTTTTCATCGACCATATTCTCTGGTACAACGCCTAGTGCCAATTCAATATTATCACTTGCATAGTTTATAGTATGTGGAAATGCCACTGTATCTTCAAAAATCATAGATGATTTTTCTTCTCTTTCTCTTATTCTCTCTTTAAACCCGCTATCTAGATGACCTTCATTTTCTAAAATATCTATCATCATATTAACGTTTTCCGAATAGCTGTAGCTTTTGTCAAGTACGAAAAATCTATTTTCGTCCAATTTCGATAACATAATAGAGTTCATTCCTTTTATAACAGATATTTCTTTCTTATCGCTATATTTTAACAACTCTATCTTTCTTTTTAATTCCGATTTATCTAATACATCTTTTATATATATTATTTCTGTATATGTATCAACATTTAGTTTTACTGTAGATACAACTAAATCATAACTATTTAAGATCTCTGAATTTATTTTGCTATCCGAATAAATATCCATCACAGTTTCATTTTTTATTATTTTTTTCAAATTACTTTCAACAACTCTTGCGGATATTCTTCCGGTTCCACATATTATAGCTATACTGTATATCTTGTTTTTCTCTAGATTACTTTTATCAATCATTATTCCAAAATATACAGACATAAGAGCTATTTCTTCTTTAGAAATATCTATCTTCTCCTCTTTTTCTATAACATCTGCTGCCAGTTCAGCAACTGCATATGCTACCGAATTAGAATTTTTTATTTCTTCATTATCTATTCCTCTAATTTTGAATCCGTATTTCATTCTATTTATCATAAATTTTATATGATACATAAATTCTTGCATAACCTGTTCAGAATAAATATTTATATTCATTTCTTGCTTTATGATATCTTTTATCTTTGATATAAGCTCCTCTGTATCTTTTTTTATGTTTAACATTTCAATTGTTTTTGCATTTGTAGGAGTTCTCATTCCTGCTATAGGTATTGAAATGAATAAAATTTCTTCTTCTGGCAAGTCTGTCATAAGTATTTTAGATATTTTATCAGATATTTCTTTAGCGAAAATATACGAACTATTTTCTTTTAGTTCCATATACTTTTCATCTAATTTAACTATTGGATTTTCCTTTAAAAATCTATCTATCATTATTGTAAAGAACTTTAAAAAATACTCTACTGATACAGAATCTAGTTCGTATTTTAGAGCTATCTCTTTTATAGCATCTATTAAATCCAAATCAATTGGATATTTCTTATATATACCTTCATACATATTTTCAAGTATAAAGAATCTAATATCTAGTTCATTTCCTTTTAGGCTTATCCCTGTATTTGTTTTACCTTCTATCTGTATATTGTAGCCCTCAAGCATTTTCCTAAGTTTCTTTAAATCTCCATTAACTGTAGTTCTTCCTATATTCATATCATAGGCAAGTTCATCAGTAAGATATGGGCAGTCAGTATTCATAAGTTTTTGCATTATGAATACTGTTCTTGAATTCGGTGAGTTCATAAAATCGTCGTGCATATACACCTCATTTTTTAACTGCTCATACTGAGATATATCGAATATATATAATATATACGAATTATTTTTATTTTCAATAATAGCATGTCCTTTCAAACTATTATTAATCTCTTTTATATCATTCTTTATCGTTTTGGAACTTACATCCATTTTTTCTGAAAGATAATCAACTGTGACAGATTGTTTCTGTTCCATAATATTTAATATTCTGGCAAGTCTATTTTCTTCATAAAAACAACTCATATTTTCCTCCCTGTCACTTTGTTATTTGGCTATTTTTTTAATTGATAAATCTTAGCCTCTTGATTTACCACCTGATATATTAACTGTAGTACCAGATATATATGATGATCTTTCTGATACTAGATATGTTACTAGATTTCCTATATCATCTAATTTTCCTGGTCTTCCTAGAGGTATTACTTTTGCATAGTCAGTACTTAACTGTTCTGGTTTTACACCTCTTGTATATGCTAGTGCTTCATTATATGCTGGAGAAGTTAATCCTGTTGGTTCATTTATTCCAGGAGCTACCCCAACTACTCTTATACCTTTTGGACCTAATTCTTTAGCCCAAGATCTTGTAAATCCGTTGACAGCACCTTTTGTTGCTGAGTAACAACTTTGTCCTGCAGAACCTTCCATACCTGCTTCAGAAGTTATATTTACTATTGTTCCTTTTCCTTCTTTTACCATGTATCTAACTACTGCCTGTGTACAAAGGAATAAACCTTTCTGGTTTACATTTACCATGAAATCAAAATCTTTTTCGTTTAGTTCGTATTCTGGTCTTTCACCTTTGAAATCAACTAAAAGTCTTGGTAAATTTACACCTGCATTATTTACTAATGCATCTATTTTTCCGTATTTTTCAATAACTAATTTAGCCATTTCATCTACACTTGCTTTTTTAGTTATATCGCATTTTACATTGAATACACCATCTACTTCCCCAGTTTCAACACTTAAATCAGATACAACTACATTTGCTCCAACTTCTTTTAACTGTTTGCATATGTGTTTTCCTATTCCTGATGCTCCCCCTGTTACTATTACAACCTTATTTTCTAGATCTAACCATGAATTGCTCATTTATAAATTCCCCTCTCTTCTTAATTTTTATCTTGATTTAAGTATACTGAAATCGATATCCTCAATTAATACACTTAATTTCCAGAGAATGGAAATTGATTAAACGATTTAAATTTTATTATTTATCTTCACAGTTTTTTATCTCTTCATTTCATTTTATACATAACTCTTAACTATTTTCAAGTATTTTGTAATAGCAATCGTTGTCCTTTTAATATTTTAGCAAATACAAATATTTTTTATTTACTTTTTAAAGTTTTATTTATTTCAACTTCAAAACAAAAAAGGCTATACTTTTCCCATATGCAAAATTTAGCATATTTATAAAAAGTATAGCCTATATTATTAACATTATTAAATTTATACAATTCTACTGTATTGATTCATCTTATCATCTTAATTTTATTTGATTTTTTATTATGCATTTTTTAAGAAAGCTTTATAAGCTCTAACTGCTTCATATATATCAGCTTTGCTTCCTACTTCATATGGAGCATGCATATTAAGCACTGCTACACCACAGTCTATTACCTGCATTCCATAATTAGCCATTATGTAGGCGATTGTTCCACCGCCACCAGCGTCTACTCTACCCATTTCAACCATCTGGTATTCTACATCTGCTTCGTCCATTATTTTTCTTAATTCTGCTATATATTCAGCATTTGCATCATTTGATCCATTTTTACCTCTAGCACCTGTGTGTTTATTGAATGTTATACCTTTTCCTAAAAATGCTGAGCTTCTCTTTTCAAATACTTCTGCAAATAACGGGTCATAGCAAGCACTTACATCAGATGATAACATTTTTGAATTCTGAAGAGCTCTTCTTACTTTAACGTTTGAATCTCCTTCTGTTAGCGCAACAAGTTCTGCTACCATATTTTCGAAGTATTTTGACTGCATTCCTGTTGCACCCATGCTTCCTATTTCTTCTTTATCTACTAGTAGACAGCAAGAAGTTCTTTCTGGATTTTCAACTTCTAACATAGCGAATAATGATGGGAATGAGCATATTCTATCATCGTGTCCGTATGCAAGTATCATACTTCTATCTAGTCCGCAATCTCTAGCTTTTCCTGCTGGAACTATTTCTAGTTCTGCTGACTGGAAATCTAATTCTTCCATTCCGTATTTTTCACATAGTATATTTAATATATTCTGTTTTACAGCTTCTTTCTGATCTTCTTTTAATTCTGTTTCTGAAAGAGGTTTGTTTCCTATTAATAGGTCTAGGTTTTCCCCTTCTATAACTGTAGCTGCTTTCTTTTCTAACTGAGCTGCACCTAAGTGAACTAATAAATCAGTTATTACG
>UQCY01000069.1 GCA_900539645.1 uncultured Clostridium sp.
AATGAGATAGGAATGAAAATTAATAAAATTAAATTTAAATATATTATACGAGGAGGGAGAAGTATGATTCAGGTAATATTAATTGTCTTCGTTGCAATGCTTATTTATTCATTTATGAAATCAAAAAGAGAGGCAAGTATAATACAAGCGCAAAGAGATGCATTAAATGAAAAGAAAAACAAGGCTATAGAAAGCTTAAATATCAAAGAAAAAGTGTCTACTATAGACAAAGAAGATAGAGTGTTTATATTCACAGAGGATAATGAAGTATATGTATATAACTCAAAAGATGAGTCAGTTGAAAAGCTAGAAGATATAAAGAAGATACTTTCAAAAAGAAGATATGAAAGTGTGCAATCTGGTTGAGCCACTTGTACACAGCTACGGGGCGTAGTTTTAGCAATAAAATTATCAAATAGCGAATATAAAAGCGAATTTGAGCCAAGTGAAGTAAAAAATGTTGAAAGATTTGAGGAATTAGTTCAGCAGGAATTAGGAATTTAATTCTTGAAATCAGATAAATTAACAAGATTGAAAATGCAAAATAGCATTAAATAATATATAAATTAAAAACTTATAAAAACCTTATTGTCAAACACATATGAATTAGTTTCGTATGTGTTTCTTTTTTTTGAGATTGTTGTAATATTTTTTGAATGATATAATAAAATCATAATAAAAATAGTACAAGAAAAGAGGATTTAATTATGAAAATTGCTTTAGATGAAGTGGAATCACTTTTAAATATGATAGAAAAAATAGAAATACATAAAAATAGAAAACTTATAAGAGTAGGTGCTGGTATAAAGGTACTTTATCGTGGATACAAGGAAGGCAGTAAAGATAAAACATTTATGGACAATGCAAGAGTAGATTTATTCTTAATATACGAAGAGGATGGAGAAGAGTACTTAACTAAGCTTACTCAGAAAGTTGGATACAGCACAATAAAATACACAAATAGTGCATTTAAAGTAGATGATTTATACGATGCGACAATAACAATAAACGATACTGAAAAATGGCGGTTAAATAAACAGATTAAGGACTTTATAGAAGAATTTAAAGAGAAAAATTTCTTCAGTAGGGTTAGATATTTTACAGACAAAAATAGTGTAAATATGCTTGTTCAGGATATTTCTAAACTAAAGGAAATGACAATGTTTAGTAGATATACTGGTGAAGATATGACAAAAATAGAGTATATGACTAACTTTATGTATTATATAGAAAAAGAATTTAATGGTGTGAAAACTAGCGATATAGATAAGTATAAAATGGAAGAATTTGAAAATATGGACTTTATAGGATGGCTTATAAAATCTGGTGAGATGGGAGATTACCTAGAATGGAGAAGTGAAAAAACAGATCTAGGTGGATGTATAATTCAGGTAGATGAAGGCAAAGTAAATCCTAAAGTATTTGAAAAAATGCTTGAAAATGAAAATATAAGAGAATTAAATATAAAATTTAGACGATAGTGTTTAGATAATTAGCGTATATTAATGGGGGAAGATTATGATAAAAATAGAAATTCCAGGAAGAGGAGATTATGAAATAGAAAATGCTGTATTTGATTACAATGGTACAGTTGCTGTAAATGGAGAGATGAGTGAAAATACTCAAGAAAATTTAAAAAAACTTAGTGAGTTTGTAGATATTTATATATTAACAGCTGATACCTATGGTACTGTTAAGAAAAAATGTGAAAAACTTCCTGTATCGGTTGAAGTATTTCCAACTCACGATGCAGCAGATTACAAAGAAAAAATAGTAAGCTCTCTTTCAGGACAGAGTATATGCTTTGGAAATGGATACAATGATATAAAAATGTTTGATGTTGCAGATTTATCAATATGCATAATAGAAGGAGAAGGATGTGCAGGAAAATTATTATCACATAGTGATATAATTGTAAAATCTATTGATGATGCATTTGAATTAGTATTCAATACAAATAGAATAAAAGCAACTCTAAGAGGATAACTGATTAAAGTAATACATAATGGGTATTAATATAATATACAAATAATTAAATGCAATATAATTAAGTTTTAATGATAAAAATGAATAGAAAATTTGTAAACTAAACAAATATTAAAAAATATTTTAAAAATTATTGATTATATTGCAAAAAAAGTTTTTTAGTGTTATCATAATATTAATAAAAGAATTTTTAGTAAATTTAGAAAAGTTATTCTAGATTTTTGAAAGGAAGATGTGTTATGGCTAAAAAGAAAATATTAGTACCAATAGACGGAACTGAAAGAAGTATGCATTCTCTAGAGTTTATAAAAGGAATATTTGACAAAGATTCTGTAGATATCGAGGTAATGAATGTCAAAGAACTAGTATTTATAGATGGCATATCACTATCTGAAGAAATTAAAAATTCTGAAGCATTAGGTAGAAAAATTCTAGATAAAGCAGAAGAAATAATGGAAGGATACAATGTTAGTGTATACTTCACATTTGGATATCCAGGTGATGAAATAATTAGAAAAGCAAAAGAAGACGATATAGACATAATTGTTATGACTAAATCAACTAAGAAGGGACTAACTAGAATGATAGGATCTGTTACAGCAAGTGTTGTAAAACAGGCTAAATGTATAGTTATGATAGTTCCAGAATAGGATATGAGAATATTAAATTAAGTGTAATATAGTAAATTTAACCCCATATTTTTAATATGGGGTTTCTATAAATTTAAAATAAAAAATAAGGGGGTTTTACAATGGAATTAAAAGGAAGTAGAACTGAACAGAACTTATTAACTGCATTTGCAGGAGAATCACAGGCAAGAAACAAATACGATTACTTTGCATCAAAAGCAAAAAAAGAAGGTTACAACGAAATAGGTGCAATCTTTGCTGAAACTGCAGGTAATGAAAAAGAACACGCAAAAATATGGTTTAAATTATTAAATGGAATAAATTCAACTGAAGAAAACTTAAAAGCAGCTGCAGCAGGTGAAAACTACGAATGGACAGATATGTACGCAGGATTTGCTAAAGTAGCTAAAGAAGAAGGATTTGATCATATAGCATACTTATTTGAAGAAGTAGCTAAAATAGAAAAAGAACATGAAGAAAGATATCTTACTCTATTAAAGAACTGCGAAGAAGAAAAAATATTTGAAAAAGACGCAGAAGTTACAGCTTGGGTATGTACTAACTGTGGACATATACACTTTGGTAAAAAAGCTCCAGAAATGTGTCCAGTATGTGAACATCCAAAAGGATACTTCAAAGTTAAAGATGAATCTTACAAATAAGATTATCTAAGGTAAAATTTTGGTAAAATAATTAAGATTAAAAAACGGGCTATTACATTAACTAAATTTAATGTGATAGCCCGTTTATAATTATCTTACAAATTATATTTCTGTATCGTCAAATCTTACTTTTATTTTGAATCCCAATTTACTTTCTACATCTTCAAGTACTTTTGTATTTTTATCTGTTACAAATGCACAAGTATCTCCATTTTCTCCTGCACGTCCAGTTCTTCCTATTCTATGTATGTAGTCCTCTGCAGTTTCTGGAAAATCATAGTTGTATATATGTGTAACCCCAGTTATATCAAGTCCTCTAGATGCTACATCTGTAGCTATTAGATACTGAGTTTTCATATTTCTGAAGTTCTTCATAATTCTTTCTCTCTTTGCCTGAGAAATATCGCTGTGTATTTTTTCGCAGTTATATCCTCTTGCACCCATATCTTCCTCTAATTTATCAGCTCTTCTTTTAGTTCTACAGAAGATTATAGCCATAAAAGGATTGTCTTCATCTAAAACTTTGCATAAACTGTCGAACTTTCTTCTATCTGTAGTTTTTACAATAGATTGGTTTATTTTTTCTAATGTTACTTCCTGACTTTTTATTTCTATAAAAGCTGGGTCATTTGTATATCTATAGGCAAGTTTTTTAACCTGTGAATCCATAGTTGCGGAGAAGAAAAGAGATTGTCTTTTCTTGTTTGTTTCTTTAAGAATTGCATCTATTTCATTTTTAAATCCCATAAGAAGCATCTGATCTGCTTCATCTAATATGAATACATCTAGATTTTTTAAACTTATTGTTTTTCTGTCTAAATGGTCTAAAAGTCTACCAGGTGTAGCTATTACTAAATGAATGTTTCCTTTTAGTTTGTTTACCTGAGATTTTATATCCTTTCCACCGTAAGCAGATAATATATTTAATCCTAGTGGTTCTGCTAGTTTTTCAGCTTCATTAGAAATCTGAAGTGCAAGCTCTCTTGTAGGCGTTAGTATAAGTGCAGAAACATCCTTTTTATTTTTGTTTATTCTTTCAAGTGTAGGAATTAAGAATGCAAGAGTCTTACCTGTTCCTGTCTGTGACTGAGCAATGACATCTCTTCCTTCTTTTATTATTCCAATACATTCCTCTTGGACTGGAGTAGGTTTTGTTATTCCTGATTTTTTTAGAATATCTATAATCTCGTCTTTTATGTTTAAATCTTTAAATTCCATAATTGATTTCCTTTCAAATTAAATTTGTTTAATAAAATTTTAATAAATTAAAAATTACTTACTAAGCATTATAGATTATTATAACACGAAAAGAGTGGATTTAATTGAAATGAGATAAAAAATGAATAGTTGCAATAAAATTATTTGATTAAATGTGAAAATAATATTCTAATACTGCGTTAAATTTGGATAAATTATGTAAAATAAGCTGATAAATTATTAAAAATTAATAACAAATTGCAATTAGAAACGTCGTATTTGTCAAAAAAGGGCTTAAAATTTGATTTTTAGACAAAAAAATGCAAGAAAATAAAAATAAAATTCAAAAAGGTATTGATTTATTTTTGTTAAAGGACTATTATATACCCAAGAGATAAATGCAAGATTTGAAAAATAAATTGCATAATTCAAAAAAGTTATAAATTAGTGTAAAATCTAAAAAAATAAATCAATACACTAAAAAGGGAATTTATTAGGGAAAATAAAAAAGGAATTTAGTTTAAAATTTAGGAGGTATTTAAAATGTGTGTAATTGATAAGTTAAGAAATAGAGAGATAAAGATAGTGGATACAACACTTAGAGACGGTGAACAGACAGCCGGAGTTGTTTTTGCAAATAATGAAAAGATAACAATTGCACAGATGCTTAGTGACTTAGGCGTTGACCAGCTTGAAGTAGGAATACCTGCAATGGGTGGCGACGAAAAAGATGCAATCAAAAGAATATGCAAGAGAAATTTAAAATCAAGCATAATGGCTTGGAACAGAGCAGTTATTGGTGATATAGAACAGTCTATAGATTGTGGTGTTGATGCTGTGGCAATCTCTATTTCAGTATCAGACATACACATTCGGAATAAACTAAAAACTTCAAGAGAATGGGTTATAGAAAACATGGTAAAATCTGTTGAATATGCTAAGAAAAACGGACTTTATGTATCTATAAACGGTGAAGATGCTTCTAGAGCAGACGATGATTTCTTAATACAGTTTATAGAAGCTGGTAAACGGGCTGGAGCAGATAGATTTAGATTCTGTGATACAGTTGGAGTTATGGATCCATTTACAATAAAAAATAAAATAGAAAAAATTCATAAAGCAACTAATTTTGATATAGAAATGCATACTCATAATGATTTTGGTATGGCTACAGCAAATGCAATAGCAGGGGCTATAGGTGGAGCAAATCATATAGGTGTTACAGTGAATGGGCTTGGGGAAAGAGCTGGAAATGCTGCATTAGAAGAAGTGCTAATGGCATTAAAACATGTTTTCAAATATGGTATGGACATAGATACTAAAAAATTCAAAGAGTTATCAGAATATGTATCAAATGCATCAGGAAGAGAATTACCAGCTTGGAAGGCAATAGTTGGAAGCAATATGTTCAAACATGAATCTGGAATACATGCAGATGGAGCATTAAAAGATCCTAAAAACTATGAAGCTTTCGAACCAGAAGAAGTCGGACTACAGAGACAGATAGTTATAGGAAAACATTCAGGAAAAGCAGCTGTAATAAATAAATTCCATGAATACGATATAGAATTATCTCCAGAAATGGCTTCAAAAGTATTAGAAGAAATAAGATCAGTATCAGTTAGAATGAAGAGATCTTTATTCGACAAGGAAATAGTAGGAATATACTACGATTTATTAGCTGACGAAGAAAATGCTTAAGTAGAAAATAAATTCAATAATTAGAAAATAGATTAAGAGGGTGAAAAAATGGGAGAAAATCTCGTATATAAAATATTAAAAAAACATTTAGTAGATGGAGAACTTAAAGCAGGAAATACTATAAGTATTAAAATAGATAACACACTTACACAGGATTCAACAGGAACAATGGCATATCTTCAGCTTGAAGCAATGGGAATAAAAAAAGTTAAGACAGAAAAAAGTGTGGCATTTATAGACCACAATATGCTTCAGCAGGGATTTGAAAATGCAGATGACCACAGATATATACAGACTGCGGCAGATAAATACGGGATATATTTTTCAAGACCTGGAAATGGAATATGCCATCAGGTATATCTTGAAAGATTTTCTAAACCAGGAAATACTTTACTAGGATCAGATAGCCATACGCCAACAGCAGGTGGTGTTGGTATGATAGCTATAGGTGCAGGAGGACTTGATGTGGCACTTGCAATGGCAGGAAAGGCATATAGTATAAAAGCACCTGAAGTAGTAAAAGTAAACTTAGTAGGAAAATTAAAAAATATGGTAGCTTCAAAAGATATCATATTAGAAGTATTAAGACGTGAAACTGTAAAAGGTGGAGTTGGAAAAGTATATGAATACGGTGGAGAAGGACTAAAATATCTTTCTGTACCACAGAGAGCGACAATAACAAATATGGGTGCAGAGCTTGGTGCCACAACATCTATATTCCCAAGTGATGAAAAAACTTTAGAATTCTTTAAAGCACAGGGAAGAGAAGATGAATGGATGGAATTAAAACCAGATGCAGATGCTGTATACGATAGAGTAATAGATATCAATTTAAATGAATTAGTTCCAATGGCAGCAAAACCTCACAGCCCAGACAATGTAGACACAATAAAAAATATAGGCAAAATAAAAATAAATCAGGTAGCTATAGGAAGTTGTACAAACTCTTCTTATGAAGATTTAATGAAAGTAGCTCAGATACTAAAAGGAAAGAAAGTTCATAAAGATGTTAGCTTAGTAATTGCACCTGGATCAAGACAGGTTATGGAAATGATATCAAGAAATGGAGCTTTAGCAGATATTATATCTTCTGGAGCGAGAATACTTGAAAATTCATGTGGACCATGTATAGGTATGGGACAGTCTCCAGGAACAGATGCAGTATCTTTAAGAACATTCAATAGAAACTTCTACGGAAGAAGTGGAACACTATCAGCTAAAGTATATTTAGTTAGCCCTGAAACAGCTGCTGTAAGTGCAATAACTGGTGTACTTACAGATCCTATGGAAATGCCAGTTGATTTTGAAAATCTATCAGTAGACAGATTTATAACTGACGACAGTATGATAATCAAACCAGCAGAAGATGGAGATAAGGTAGAAGTGGAAAGAGGTCCAAATATAAAACCATTCCCATTAAATACAGAACTTACTGAATTTGTATCAGGAAAGGCAGTTTTAAAAGTAGGAGATAATATAACTACAGACCATATAATGCCATCAAATGCAAAATTATTACCATACAGAAGTAATATTCCATATCTTTCTGGATTCTGCTTCAGCACAATAGATGAAGATTTTCCAAAGAGAGCTGAGGAAAATGGCGGTGGATTTATAGTAGGTGGAGATAACTACGGACAGGGATCTAGTAGAGAACACGCAGCACTTGCACCACTTTATCTAGGAATAAAAGGCGTAATAGTTAAGAGTTTTGCAAGAATACACAAAGCAAATCTTATAAATAGCGGAATAATACCTATGGTATTTGAAAATCCAGACGATTACGACAGAATAGACCAGATGGATGAACTTGTAATAGATGACGCTATAAATAAAGTAGAAAGTGGAAAAATAACAGTTAAGGATGTTACAAAAGGATTTGAATTTGATGTAATAGTTGAATTATCAGATTCAGATGTAGAAGTAATAAAAGCTGGTGGAAAATTAAATTACACAAAAAAGACAGCTAATTAAAATATATTATGATTGGGAAGTGAAGCTAATGTATAAAATAACACTTATACCTGGGGACGGAATAGGACCTGAGGTAACTGCAGCTATGAAAAAAGTAGTAGCAAAAGCAGGAGTAGAAATAGATTGGGAAGAAGTAAAAGCTGGTATGGAGGTAATAGATGAATACAATACTCCTCTACCAGAATATGTAATAGATAGCATAAAGAAAAATAAAATTGCTATAAAGGGGCCTATAACAACTCCTGTTGGAAAAGGATTCAGAAGTGTAAATGTTGCACTTAGAAAAACACTAGACCTTTATGCAAATGTAAGACCTGTAAAAAGTTTTAAAGGAATAAAAAATAGATATGAAGATGTGGATTTAGTTATAGTGAGAGAAAATACAGAAGGTTGCTACACAGGAATAGAACACAAAATAGGTGACTATGGTGCAGAAACAATAAAAATAATAACAAGACCAGCATGCGAAAGAATAGTAGACTTTGCTGTAGATTATGCTAAGAAAAATGACAGAAAAAAAATAACTGGCGTTCATAAAGCAAATATAATGAAATTAACTGATGGATTATTCTTAGATGTATATAGAGAAAAAGTAGAGGGACTAGATATTGAAGCAGATGATCTGATAGTAGATGCAGCTGCGATGAATTTAGTTTTAAATCCAGAAAAATACGACGTAATGGTTATGCCAAACCTTTATGGAGATATACTTTCAGACTTATGTTCAGGACTTGTTGGAGGACTTGGATTAATACCTAGTGCAAATATAGGTAAAGACTATGCTGTATTTGAGGCTGTACATGGAAGTGCACCTCAGATAGCAGGTCAGAATATAGCTAATCCAACAGCGATAATACAGTCTGCAGTTATGATGCTTAGATACATAGGAGAAAATGATGCAGCAGATAGAATCACAAATGCTTTAGAAAAAGTATTTGAAGATGGAACAGTTTTAACTGTTGATTTAGGCGGAGATGCAAGTACTGACAAATTTGCCGATGAAATTTGCAAATATCTTTAATAAACTAAATTCCCTATATTGAAGGAGTTGCTACAATTATTGTAGCAGCTTCTTTTTTTGCTGAATAATTACAACGATTTTAAGTATAGCTATACAAAAAGTCGGAACTCCAGAGTAAAAAATAATTGTTATTTTTTTAAT
>UQCY01000070.1 GCA_900539645.1 uncultured Clostridium sp.
TTTTAGCCAATTTTTATAAAATATCTCTTTTATAGCTTTTTTTTATAGTTAAAAAATTATTTTTTAAATTTGCATCTATAATTAAATTAATTTATAAATCTATTTAATTCCATATAAATCTAATTTATAATACAGCGTAGTTCTTGGAATATTTAATATTTTTGCTGCTTTAGCCTTATTGCCATTTGACATCTCTAAAGCTTTTGTAATATTTTTTATTTCTAATTTTTCTATAGCAGAAGTTAAATCAAGAGGATAATCTTCATCGTCAGTAGAATTTTTTGCACTTTCTACTATATAATTAGGTATATCGTCTTTTTCTATTATAGAAGAGTCCGATAATACAACCATATTTTCTACAGTATTTTTTAATTCCCTTATATTACCCTTCCATCTATAGTTTTCCAAAATCTTATACGCTTCTTTACTCAATGTAAGACGTGGCTTGCCATTCTCCCTACACATCTCATCTAAAAAATGATGTAATAGAATAGCAATATCCTCTTTTCTCTCTCTTAATGGAGGAATTTTTATCTCAACGACATTTAATCTATAGTATAAATCCTCTCTAAACTTCTCTTCTTTTACCATCTTTTCAAGATCTTTATTTGTTGCAGAGATAATTCTAGGATTTATCTTTATAGTTTTTTCTCCCCCAACCCTTCTGACTTCCTTCTCCTGAAGAACCCTCAGAAGCTTAGCCTGCATATTTAAAGGAAGATCTGCAATCTCATCTAAGAACACAGTCCCATCTTTTGCAAGTTCAAAAATACCACTCTTACCTTTTTTATTAGCTCCAGTGAACGCTCCAGACTCATATCCAAAGAACTCACTTTCAAATAATTCAGCTGGGATAGCACTACAGTTAACTGGAACAAAAGCCCCTTTTCTACCACTCTGCTCATGTATAGCTCTAGAGAACACCTCTTTACCAGTACCACTCTCTCCCCAAATAAATATACTACTGCTAGTCTTTGCAACCTGTTTAGCAATAGCCTTAGCCTTTTCTATCTTATCGCTCTTTCCTAAAATACCTTCAAAAACACCATTAGATAAATTCTTTACCTCATCCTGAAGATATTTAAGCTTTTCATTAGTTTTTTCTAGCTCAAAAGATAAATTTCTAGCCTCTGTAACATCTAGCTCCGTACATACAACTCCTACAAACTCTCCACCAAAGAAAATTGGATTTGCGTGTACAAGTCCGTACATATCTTGCTTCTTATATGTAGAATAAACGTCACTTATCCCAATTCTTCTTCTAAGAACTCTCTCACAAATAGTATCTTCAAGAAAATCGCTTATAGGTCTACCTACAATCTCTTCTGATTTTATACCGTATCTTTCTTCCATGAAGCTGTTCCATAAAATAACAACTCCTTCATCATTTACAGCACAAATTCCTTCCTTGATATGTCCTATTATATATTTAAGCGTAATCCCGTATTCTTCAAGCTGCATATAAAGGTAATCTCTTATATGCTCCTGTCTTAAAATACCAAGTATCTTCCCAAAATTGTCTACAACTGGGAGAATACCTATATTTTCCTTTATCATAAGATTCCTACACTCATCTATAGGCATACCTTTCTTTACGCTTACAACATTTTTCTTCATTATATCCTTTATTTTTACGTCTTCAATTCCTTCATTTTTAAGACCTAAATTATGAATATCCGTTATAGAAATTATTCCACTCATATCACCATCGTCATTGAGTGCAACCAAAGTCTTTTTATTCGCCTTTATAATCTCACTCACTGCATTCTTTACCGACTCATTTTCATTTATCGTATTAAAATTTATATCCATAACGTCTTCAACATTTTTCATTTCCGGTATAGAAAACATCGCATCACCATCCAAATCTATTTTATATTTTCATTATACCATAACAGATGACTAGCTTATGTAAGATAGCGTTTAAAAATAAGTAAATTCTCTTTAAATTTAGACGATTTTAGTTTAATATATTATTATACAATCATTGAGAGGGAGTGATGAAATGTTTGAAAACTCGTCAGAAGAAATTGTATATCATAAACTTTTGATTTTACATATATTAAAAAAAGCGGAAATGCCTTTAACAAATTCACAGATAACTCAGGTAGTATTGGATACAGAGATGATGAACTACTTCTCTCTTCAATCGCTGCTTTCTGAGCTTACAGACAGCAAACTAATTGCGACATATAAAGAATCTGGTAGGGAATACTACACTCTTACATTAAATGGAGAGGACTCGCACGATTACTTTTCTTCTAGAATTCCTGAAACTGTTGTCGAAAAAGTAGACAAATATATAAATGCAAATAAAGGCAATCTTCTTGCCGATACTCAGATTAAATCTAGCTTTGTTAAACAGAGCGAAAACGAATACATAGTAAATCTAAGAGTTGTTGAGGAGCAGTCAAACCTTATAGATTTAAACCTAAATGTATCTTCTGAAAAGCAGGCAAACAGCATATGTAATAATTGGAAAAAAAATGCATCTGAAATGTACACAGAGATAATCTCTCTATTAATAGAAAAAAGAGATAATTAAAGTTAATTTTATAGTTATTCTTTAATTTAACATTTCTTTTTATATATAATGTTTACCATTCAACTTTAGATGTGTTATAATCTTAAAATGAAAAAGGGACCTAGTCCCTTATTTTATTGAATATTTTACTTTAAAAGGAGATTGATATAATGAAAAAAGTTACTTTTGCACCAAGTGGTGTATGTTGCAAAATGATGGAATTTGAAATAGACGACAACAACAAACTACACAATGTTGTTTTCACAGCTGGATGCAACGGAAACCTTAAAGGTATAGCTAAACTAATAGAAGGTATGGATGCTCAGCACGTAGCTGACTTATTAGAAGGAAACACTTGTGGAAACAGACCTACATCATGTCCAGACCAGCTTTCAAAAGCAATAAAAGAAAATTTATAAAATAAAAGAATATAAACATAAAATAAAAAAACGGGTATCTCTAAATAACAATATAATTATTTGGATATACCCGTTTTTATTATTCTTTTTTTCTATACATCTTTTAATAACTATTGATTTAATCATAAAACCAATTCTTACTTTATCCTTTGTCAATTCTATAACTTTCGCTATTTTACAAACGTTTTTAGCATTTTTTTATTTAAATTTAAATTGTTATAATTTTTTTCGATAGTTCTGAAATCATACATCCGTAAATATCAATAATCAAGCTTATTGACTATTATACATATATGGTTTAAATTGAATGTGTCAACAAAAATATAATCAGATAACATCAAATGACACTTACTTTTGTAAGTTTTGATTTGATAAGTTAAAATTTTAATACAAGTACAAGCTGTTAATTAAAAAAAGCTGAAACTATTTGTTTCATGTTTGCAGATACGAAAAATAACTTGACTTCCCAAAATTCAATTTATAACTTTCGTAGCCGATAACTGGAAAACAAATCATCTCAGCCTATAAATATTATATAATAAAAGGGAATAAAAATCACCCTTTCTGTCGCGCTTTTTTATATTTATTTTTTAGGTTTTGTGGTTTGTGTTGATTAAAATTATATTAATTAATTAGTTTGTATGTTGTAAATTAAAATTAAACTATTTTCATTTAGTGTTAATCCCCAACTAACATTATACAAATACTTATCATTGTGTCTGTTTTTCCAGTATATCGGTTTATTTGAAGAATATTAAGGAGGATATTCCACATGCAGATAAATTACGATTTTTTACTTAGCCAGGGCGTTGGAGCACCTAGTGAACCAGTTGTTGTAGTTGGCGAAGAAGTAAAAAGAGGACAGCTTATAGCTAAATGTCCAGATGGAAAACTTGGTCAGAATATACACGCTAGTATCTACGGAGTTGTAGAGTCTATAGATGATAAAAAAATAACTATAAAAGCTAATGAAGAACAGGATGACAAATTCGTTGAATTAACTTCAACTGAACCAATAGACCTTGTTAGAGAAGCTGGTATAGTTGGACTTGGTGGTGCAGGATTCCCTACTCACGTAAAACTTGGTAAACCATTTGAAAAAGGTGGCGTACTTCTTATAAATGCCGCTGAATGTGAACCAATACTAGATCACAATATGAGATATATAAACGAAAATGCTGAATACGTAATAAAAAGCATTAAAACTGTAATGGATATGGTTAACGCAGAAAGAGCTATAATAGGTATAAAGAGCTTACACACAGAAGAAATAGCTAAGCTTGAAGCTGCTATAGACTGCGATAACATAACTATACATGGCCTTGAAAACATGTACCCAATGGGTGAAGAAAGAGCATTAATAAGAGAAGCTTTAGGTACTTTATTAAACGTAACTGATCTTCCTCTTGCTGCTGATGCAATAGTTATAAACCTTGAAACATTATACAGAATTCAGGAAGCTATAGAGTTCAAAAAACCTCTAATAGACAAAGATATGACTGTTGCTGGTTTAATAAACGGCGAAAACATAAAAACATTTAGAAATGTTCCAATAGGTACTACTGTTGGTGAAATGATAGAAAGAGCTGGTGGACTAGCTACAGAAGAATACGGAGAAATAATAATGGGTGGACCTTTCACAGGAAAGAGAACTACATTAGAATCTCCAGTTGTTAAAACTACAGGTGGTATAATAGTTACTAATCCATTCTGGAAAGCTCCTGAAAAAATGGGACTTCTAGTTTGTGCTTGTGGTGGAAACAAAGAAAGACTAGAACAGTTAGCTGAAAGTATGGGTGCCAAAGAAATAGTTGGTGTAGAATACTGTAAACAGGCTATAGAAATGAAAAACGGTTCTCGTAAATGTGAAAACCCAGGACACTGTCCAGGACAGGTTCAGAAAGTTATGAACTTAAAGAGAGCTGGTGCAGAAGCTATACTTATAAGTAACTGTACTGACTGTTCAAACACAGTAATGTCTTGTGCTCCTCAGCTTAAAGTGCCAGTATTCCACTGTACAGATGCCGCTTTAAGATCAGTAGGAATGATGCTTATAAGAAAAATCAAAAACTAAAAATCTATAAGATTTAAACTTTTTAAAATGTAAATATATAATCGTGATTTAAAAGTCACATACTTAGTAATTAATTAATATGATTGCAAAATTAACCTTTTAAAATATAACCAACTAAGAAGGCTCAGATGTCTTTCCTACATCTGAGCCTTCTTTTATTTTCCAAAATATAATCTCTAATCACTTCTACAAAAATCTATCTTCAAACCATAAAAACAAACTTCTCCAACACACAATATGCCCTAATCTCCAATTTGATTAATACTTATATAGAAAACTGAGATGATAATAAAAAATTGTAGCGAGTTACTTTTTATGCTTAAAATTGGATTACACAATATAATTTTTAACATAAAAAGAGCTGCTACAATTTCTTGCAGCAGCTCATTTTTCCTATATAAAATTAATCAAATTTTGGAGATAAAGGCATATCCCAAGATTCATGATCAGTATGAAGTAGTTTATGAGCTTTTTCTGACATTGGAGCTCCTAAATAATCTTCATAAACTTTAACTATTGATGGGTTTTCATGAGAGAATCTTAAATTAGCTTCTTTATCTAATTTATAAAGATTATCTACTCTGTTAGAAGTCTGACCTAAATGTATAGGCTGACCTCCACCACCTGAACATCCACCAGGGCAAGCCATAACTTCAACAAAGTCGTATTCAACTTCGCCATTTCTTATAGCCTGTATTAATTTATCAGTATTTTTAAGTCCACTTGTAACTGCAGTTCTAACAACAGTTCCATTTATTTCTATCTGAGACTCTTTCCATCCATCCATTCCTCTAACTTCTTTGAATGCATCTGGATCTGGGTTTTCACCAGTTACTAAGTAGTATGCTGAACGTAATGCTGCTTCCATAACACCACCTGTAGCTCCGAATATAACTCCGGCACCTGTACCAACACCTAGTGGCATATCAAATTCTTCTTCTTCAAGATTAGCAACATCTATATGTTCTGCTCTTATCATTCTATCAACTTCTCTAGTTGTTATAACAACATCTACATCTTTGTCAGCTTCTGTATCATTGATTGTTGGTATATCACATTCATGTTTCTTAGCTATACAAGGCATTATAGATATTGAGTATATCTTATCTGGAGAAACATCTAATAATTCTGCATAGTATGATTTAGCTATTGCACCAAACATCTGCTGTGGAGATTTTGAAGTAGATAATAATTCTACCATATCTGGGTAATGAGATTTCATATATCTTACCCAACCTGGACAGCATGATGTAAACATTGGGAATTTATTGTTTTCTTTATTTTTAAGTTTTTCAACAAATTCACTACCTTCTTCCATTATAGTAAGGTCGGCACTGAATGTTGTATCAAATATGTAGTTGAATCCCATTTTTCTAAGAGCTGCAACTAATCTCTTAACTGTAGCCGCTTCTCTTTCAAGACCTAAAGATTCTCCCCAAGCTGCTCTAACTGCTGGAGCAACCTGAACTACTGTTATTTTTTCTGGATCTGCTAGAGCTTCAAATACTCTATCAACATCGTCTCTTTCTCTTAAAGCCCCTACTGGACAGTGAGTTATACACTGACCGCAAAGTGCACAGTCAGATTCTTCTATTTTTCTATTTAAAGAAACCACTACATCAGTTCTTGAACCAGTATTTCCAACTTCCCATATTCTAGTGTTCTGAACATTTTCACATACCTGAACACATCTCATACATTTTATACATTTTGAAGAATCTCTTATAAGTGGGAAATCTTTGTTCCAAGGTTTTTTCTTGAATTTCTGATTGTATGGAAGATCTATTATTCCTAAATCATTAGAAATTGTCTGTAGTTCACAGTTTCCACTTCTAACACATGTAGCACATCTACAATCATGCTGAGATAATATTAACTCAACATTTACTCTTCTTGTTTCTCTTACTTTTGGACTGTTAGTATGTATAACCATACCTTCTTCTACAACATTGTTACATGCTGCAACTAACTGGTCGCAACCTTCAACTTCAACAACACATACTCTACAAGCACCTATTTCATTTATATCTTTTAGGAAGCAAAGAGTAGGTATTTTTATTCCAGCCTGAGCAGCTGCGTCTAGTATTTTAGTACCTTCCTGTACTTCTACTGCTATTCCGTCTATTGTTAGTCTTACCATCTCTCTACTCTACCTCCTCTGAATATTCCGTAACCGAATTTATCACATCTTAAACATCTTGAAGCTTCCTGCATAGCACCTTCACAAGTCATGCCACATTCAATTTCTTCAAAGTTAGTTTTTCTTTCTGATGCTGGTTTTTCAGTTATATTAACTCTACCACAAGCTGGTTTATTTTCTAATCTAGGCTGTGGTATTTCTACATCACATTCTATTTTGTGGTTGAATCCAAGATACTGGTCTATATTAGCAGCAGCTGTTTTACCTGCAGCTATAGCTTTTATAACTGTAGCTGGTCCTGTAGCACAGTCCCCACCTGTAAATACTCCTGGCATACCTTTTACTGAAGTATCGTCTAAAGATATTAAATTACCCCATTTAGTTGGTATTCCGAAGTCTTCACAATCTTTGTAATCTATATTCTGTCCTATAGCAACTATTACTATATCACATTCTATTCTTTCTTCTGGTAAATTAGCTTTAACTGGTTTTGGTCTACCTCTATCAACTTTACCTATTAACTGAGGCTGAGTCCAAAGTGCAACAACTTTTCCATTTTCATCAGCTTCAACTCTAGCTGGAGCCTGAAGTGTTACAAGTTCGCATCCTTCTGCTTCTGCACCTTCTATTTCTTCAAGAAGAGCTGTCATATCGTCTTTTCTTCTTCTGTAAACTATCTTAACTTCATCTGCTCCTAATCTTACTGAAGATCTAGCAGCATCCATTGCAACGTTACCTCCACCGATAACAGCTACTTTTTTACCTGTAAAGTCTGGTTTTTCACCTAAACCTATATTGTGAAGCATTTCAACAGCAGATACAACTCCTTCGCTGTCTTCACCTTCCATATTAAGTTTTTTGTCAAGCTGAGCACCTATTGTTATGAACATTGCATCGTACTCATCCTGTAATTCTTTTAATGTAACGTCTTTTCCTATATTAACGCCGTATTTAACTTCTACTCCTGTAGATAATATAGCGTCTATATCTTCATGAAGTCTTGCTTCTGGTAGACGGTATTCTGGTATACCAAAGTGAAGCATTCCTCCTAATTTCTGTTCTTTTTCAAATACAACTGCTTTGTGTCCCATTAATGATAAGAAGTATGCAGCAGTAAGACCTCCTGGTCCTCCACCTACTATTGCAACTTTTTTACCTGTTGATGGTGCACATTCTGGTGCTGGAACAATTCCTGCATTATCAGCTGCAAATCTTTTTATACCTTTTATATTTATAGAGTCATCTATCATATTTCTTCTACATTTTGCTTCACATGGATGTTCACAAACAAGAGCACATGCAGTTGGGAATGGGTTGTCTTTTCTTATTAATCTTATTGCATCCCGATATCTTCCTTCTCTAACAAGTGCTATATATCCTGGAATATCAACTCCTGCTGGACATAGAGCAACACAAGGAACTGCCTGATTTTTGAATGACTGAGAACATACTCCATGTTCTATATGAGAAACGTAATCGTCTCTGAAGCCCTGAACTCCCTGTAAAACCATTCTAGCTGCTTCATATCCTATTGCGCAATCAGCAGAATTTACTATAACTTTAGCTGTTTTTTCTATTAAGTCTATAGTTTCTAAATCTGCTTCTCCCTCTAAAACGTCTGTTAATAGTGCTTTTAACTGTTCAAGTCCAACTCTACATGGAACACATTTTCCACAAGACTGGGCATGACACATAGTTAAGAAAGATAAAGATAAATCAACTGGACATAGTGCTGATGGTCCAGCTTCTAATCTTCTTTCTAAGTCTTTATAAAGACCGTCTACTACTTTCTGAGCACTGTTTGGTGTTGTAAGTATAAGTCTGCTCATCACATATCCTCCAATATAAAGTTAATTTGTTTTTAAGATTCATTAAAACTATATATAATTTTAACATATTTTTTTACTATAAAAAACCTTTTCTTTTTTACTTTGTTAATCACTCTTATTCTCAACATAGTTTTATAATCTAATATTTTGAAAGGTTTTACTGTATAATTTCTAATTCTAAATTGAAATTTTTGCAATTTATTTTTTCATTTTTAAGCTTAATTTTTATTTTTCTTTCTTTAAAAGTATTTTTTGTTAAATTTATTTTTTT
>UQCY01000071.1 GCA_900539645.1 uncultured Clostridium sp.
TTAGAAGCATTTAGTATAGGTGAAAAATTAAAACCTAATATGGCTCTTATACATATAGAAAAGGCGAATCCAGAGATAAGAGGACTTTATCCATATATAAATCAGAAATTCTTAGTAGATGAATTCCCAGATGTTGAATTTGTAAATAGAGAAGAAGATTTAGGTATAGAAGGACTTAGAAAAGCTAAGCTTTCTTATCATCCTGTTAGATTTGCTGAAAAATATACAGTTAGAGAAAAATAGGAGGATACAATGGCTGCCAGAATAGCGACTGATAAAGATTACGATCAGATAAGAAAAATATGGACATATTGTTTCAATGAAGGTGAAGAAGTAGAAAACTGCTACTTTGAAAATAAGTATAGAGCTGAAAATACGGTTGTTGCCGAGTTAGATGGAGATGTAGTTGCATCAATTCATTTGAACCAGCATACTATAAAGCTTGGTAATAAAGAAGAAAATGTATCCTATGTTGTAGGTGTATCTACATTACCAGAGGCTAGGGGCAAGGGGATGATGAAGTCTTTGATGAATTTATCATTCGAAGAGATGTACAACAGAGGACAAAATGTTTCTATACTTATGCCGATAGATTTTAGGCTTTATAGAAGATTTGGATTTGAAAATTGCTACGATATGATTGAGCACAGAATAAATATAGAGGATTTATCAGCTTTTAGAATAGAAAGAGATTTTAAAAGGGCAAAAGAATCGGATATAGATAATCTTATAGATATTTATAATAAATCTAATAGAAGATTAAATGGATATACTGTAAGAGGTAAGCAGAGATATGAGAATATGTTTAAAGAAGTAGCAGCAGATGGAGGACATATTTATATTTGTTCTGATAATGGTGTTTACGACGGATATGTTATTTATGCTATTAATGAAGGAAAATTCTTTGTTAGAGAAGTGTACTTTAGTAATACAAATGCATTAAAGTCTATTTTAGCATTTATCTACAACCACAATACACAGTGTGATAAGGTTGTTATCATGGAAGACGTTAGAAATACGATAGGTAATACATTGAAAAATCCTAAGACATCGGAATCACTTTTAAAACCATTTATGATGGGAAGAGTTGTAAATATGGATGGATGTTTTATAAATATGGCAGACTATCTTGAATGTGTTTACAATTACTTAGAAAAATTAGATGGCGATTTTGAAAGTGTAGTGATATCTGTAAAAGACAAGTATATACCACAGAATACAGCAAATTATTGTTTAAAATTTAGAGATAATGATTATAGTTTTGAAAAGCTAGAATATAATGAGGAAAATGCCGATTTAGTTTTAGATATAAATCAGATATCTCAGCTGATATTTGGATATAAAGATATAGATGATGTTTTAGATTTATACGACAAGGAAATAAACGAAAAAAAATTAGATATACTTAGAAAAGTATTTGTTAAAAAGAGAAATCACATAAATGAATACGACTAATAAAAATGGGCTATTGCATCAGTAATTATTGATGAAGTAGCCCATTTTTTTATATTATCAATTGAATTTTTAGCAAGTTGCTGTATTTAGTTTTGAGATTGCAGATATTTTGCTTCCTATAAGATATGCAGCGACAAGTTTGATTAAGTCTGGGATTATAAATGGTATTACACACATTCCAAGAGTTGCTCCAAGTCCAATTGCTCCATTAGCGGCAGAGAATACTTTCATAAACCAAATTGTTCCAAGTGCATAACATGCTACAAGACCTATTATTGCAGAAATTATGAATGATACTTTATTTTTCCCAAAGAATTTTTCAAATCCCCACATTATTAGTGCAGTAGCTAAAAATCCTAGCAAATACCCTCCTGTTGGACCTGTTATTGCAGCAAAACCACTTTTAAATCCAGCAAATACTGGTAGACCTATTGCACCAAGTGCTAGATATATTAGAAATGATATTGTTCCAAGTTTACCTCCAAGCACTGAAATTGCTAAGTATATTCCAAATGTTTGTAGAGTAAATGGTACTGCAGTTGGAATAGAAATCCAAGAGCAAATTGCGATTATAACCGCACAAAGTGCTACGTATACTAATTCTTTTGTTTTCATAAATAATACCTCTTTTCTTTTTAATTTTTGTGTTTTGATATAAAATTTATAAATCCTTTTGCTTTATGATCATAGTATGAGATTTATGTTTACTAGAATAAATTAAAATTGGATAAATGTCAACTATATATGCACAATAAGTTTACCTAAATGCAAAAGTAAACTTATTATTTTATTTTTGGGTTACGCTAGATTTTTTATTGTTATCTTAAAAAAATAATGTATTTATTTAAATTATATAAATAATTAAAAAAATTTTATGAATATATTTTTGAAAACTGTCAAATATAAAAGTAGAAAGTAATGAGAGGTGGTTGACATATGGAGAAGAGTAGAAATTTATTTGAGAGATTGAGGGTATTTTTTATTAGAAGGCCATCTGTTATTTTATTTCTTTGTATATTTATAATTGCTATATTATCTACCAAAGGAGAATTAGTAGACAAAGTAGAAGCAAATCAGATTGTTTCTATTAAAGGTACAGTTATTTCTGAAGCGAAAAAGGATAGGTATACTCAATATAGAATAGGAGAGTGCTTGGTAAATGATTATTCTAATAAAGCTGATTTAGATGTTGGGGATGTTGTAGAGGTTAAGGGAAAGTCGAAGCTTTTAGGGGAAATGAAATTCGATGATTTCAATTATGGTAGGTATTTAAAAAGTACTGGAATAGAGGTTTACTGTATAATGAGTGATTGTAAGAAAGTTGGTATTAGTAAACCATATAAATTAATTGGAAAAATTAGAGAGTACATAAAAGATACAAATGCCTATTTGTATAAAGATAAGTCTGATTTTATTAATTCTATGCTCTTAGGAGATAAGGATCTTATGAGTGATGAGGATAAGAGGATGTTTTCGAGGACTGGTGTAAGCCATATTATAGCTGTTTCTGGGCTTCATGTAGGTATATTATGTACTTTGGCTGGATTTATGGGGAGAAGGATAAACATCGCTTTTAATATGGTAGTTGTAAATATAGTACTATTTATATACTTTTATATAGCAGGTGGAAGTACATCTATTGGAAGAGCAGTTGTATCTTCTGTATTTGCTGATATATGCTTTGTGTTGGATAGGAAGAGATATGGAATTAGTACACTTTCTATAATTGCTTCTGTGATGATATTTTTAAATCCATTTGTAATATACAACACAGGATTTCAACTAAGTTTTTTAGCTACTTTTTCTATAGTTTACTTTTATCCAATTATAAATAAAAGGATAAAATTTTCAGCTGCATCGGTAACTATAGCTGCAAATATAATGACTTTACCCATAATTGTGTATAGTTTTGATGGGATTTCTATATTATCAGTTATAAGTAATGTATTAGCAGTACCATTTGTAGCTTTTGTTGTCTATATAGATGTTGCAAGTATATTTTTATTTGAAATTTTTCCGTTTATCGCAAGCATTGTAGCAGGATTAAATTCTGTAATTATAACGATAATTTATTTTATCTTAGAAAAAGTTGATGAAATATGGTTTTCATACATACAATTTACTCAATTAGACTTTAGTTTTCTTGTGATTTATTATATAATAATTAGTCTAGGCATAATTTATTATGAAATCAAAGTCGTAGAGGAGCAAAGAAATGGATTACAAGGATATTATCGGAGGAATGAAACAGAATAATTTTGAGAGAGTGTATCTTTTCTATGGAAAAGAGTATTATCTTATAGAAAATTCAATAAAAATGTTAAAGTCTGGATTAAATGAAAGTATGCTTGATTTCAACTTTGATGTTATAGATGGAAAAGAAGTACAGTTAGATCAGCTTCTTAGTTCAATAGAAACATTTCCATTTATGGACGAGAGAAAAGTTGTAATAGTTAAGGACTTTGAACTTTTTAATGGAAATAAGAAGAATTTTACAGATGCAGATGAAAAATACTTTATCGAAAGACTAGATAATATACCGGACACTACTGTACTAGTATTCATAGTTTATGGAGATATAGATAAGAGAAAGTCTATATACAAGAAGGTAAACAAGGTTGGTACTGTATGTGAATGTAAGAAATTAGATGGAATGGATCTTTTTAAATGGGTAAAAAGAGAATTCTCTAGACTTGATGTAAATGCGGAAAATGCTACAATAGCCTACTTTATAGAGCAACTTGGATATAGAGATAAAAACAGCGACATGACTCTAACAGATGTAAAAAATGAAATATTTAAAATGGGTTCTTACGCTGGAGCTGGAAATAACCTTACAAATGAAATAGTAGACAAACTTTCTCCTAGAAAAGTTGAAAACAATGTATTTAGAATGATAGATAATATAGGAATGAAAAATGCGTCTGTTGCTATGAAAATATTCAAAGACATGGTATTCGACGGGGAGCCTGTACTAAGAATAATGAGCTTAATATCTAGACAGTTTAGAATAATACTAAAAGTTAAAGATATGCAAAAAGAAAACATGAAATTCAAAGAAATGGCATCTACACTAGGCCTACAAGAATTCGTTGTAAAAAATGCAGCTAAACAGGGAACGAATTTCTCTGATGACAAACTAACAGAAATAATGAACTACATACTAGAAAGCGAATACAGAATAAAAAATGGACTAATCGGTGACGAAGCAGCCATAGAAATACTAATAGGAAAATACTGCAAATAAGCAATGTGGCTAGAGAGTAACTGCTCTGCGCTCCAGGCTTCAGCGCCCCATAATTCTTGTAACACATTTCAAGGTATGGGGCGCTTGCAGTATTGTCGCAAAATAGCAGTTACATCTCTTACCACGCAGTTTATAAAACTGATTCGAAATAAGTTAATATATATTTATAAAAATAAAAAAGGTAGTTTTGGATATTTTTGCAACGACAAGTTAGTTTTAAAAATAAGGGAAAATTTAACTGAAAAAGGGTATATATTGAATTTGAGCGACAATGCAACTTGATTGCCTGGAGCAAAATTCAATATATACCCTTTTTGTGCTAAATTTGGGCAATAAAAAAACCCCCTTTAGCGAACAGGGGGTCATATATGTCATATTAAACTGGTAATTAAGCGTTCATACCGTTTAATTTCTGAGCTAATTTAGCTACTTTTCTTGATGCAGCGTTTTTATGTATAGTTCCTTTAGAAGCTACCTGATATATTCTTTTCTGTGCGTACTGGAATCTAGCTTTAGCTTCTTCAACGTTTCCTGCTGCAACTGCTTCATCGAATCTTCTTATAGCTGTTTTAACCTGAGATTTTCTTACTCTGTTTAAAGCAGTTTTCTTTTCTATAACACTTATTCTTTTTTTAGCTGATTTTATGTTTGCCATTCTATTCACCTCCCACAATAACTTTATTAAATAATCACTCATCGTCAACATATTAGATTTTAACAGAATTATAAATAAAAATCAAGGAAAAATATTTATTTATTTTATATATTTTTGACAACCTGATTTGGTTATAATTTTGCTCTGCTAAAATACAGTCAATTATAAATTATACTAGGAGAGTACAAAAAAATCAATTAAAAAAACAAAAAACTAGAAAAAATATTTGTCACTTCTTTATTGAACAATGACTTTTTTATTTACATAAAGCAAGAGATAAAGTAAAATAATAGGTATGATATAAAAGCGTAACTGCGCTCATAAACGGAAAAAATGAATTTAGCGTAATAAATCGCTTTGAAATAGAGAATAATTTTGAAAGGGAGGAAACTTAATTGTCAAGCAGACAGAGTAGAACAAGAAACTTTAGTATAATTGCACATATAGACCACGGGAAATCTACTTTAGCAGATAGATTAATACAGACTACAGGTCTTGTAAGCGAAAGAGATATGAAATCTCAGCTTCTTGATAACATGGATCTTGAGAGAGAAAGAGGAATAACAATCAAATTACAGAATGTTAGACTTAAATATACGGCTAAGGACGGAGAAGAGTATTATCTTCATTTAATAGATACTCCAGGTCATGTCGATTTTAACTACGAGGTATCTAGAAGTTTAGCAGCTTGTGAAGGAGCTCTTTTAGTTGTAGATGCAGCACAGGGTGTTGAAGCTCAGACATTAGCTAATGTGTATTTAGCATTAGATCAGGATTTAGAAATACTTCCTGTTATAAATAAGATAGATTTACCAAGTGCTAGACCAGAAGAGGTAAAAGCAGAAATAGAAGACTATATAGGACTAGATGCATCTGATGCACCACTTATATCAGCTAAGAACGGAATAAATATAGAGGACGTATTAGAAGGAATAGTAAAACATGTTCCAGCTCCAGAAGGAGATTCAGAAGCTCCTTTAAAAGCTTTAATATTCGACTCATACTATGATGCATATAAAGGTGTTATAGCTTATGTAAGAGTATTTGAAGGTACTGTTAAAAAAGGCATGACAATAGAAATGATGAATACTAAGAAGAAATTCGAAGTAACAGAAGTTGGTGTTATGGCTCCTAATCCAACAGAACTTCCTGAATTATCTGCGGGAGATGTTGGTTATATAGCAGCTAGTATAAAAGATATAAGAAGTTGTCGTGTTGGTGATACAATAACTGATGCAAACAATATGACAGCTGAAGCTTTACCAGGATACAAAAAAGCAACTCCGATGGTTTATTGCGGTATATATCCAGGTGAAGGTGAAAAATACGAAAACGTAAGAGATGCTCTTGAAAAATTACAGGTAAACGATGCAGCTTTAGAATTCGAAGCTGAAACATCTGCAGCTCTTGGATTCGGATTTAGATGTGGATTCCTTGGATTATTACACATGGAAATAATGCAGGAAAGATTAGAAAGAGAATTTGACCTTAATATAGTAACAACTGCACCATCTGTTATATACAGAGTTACAAAAACTGATGGAGAAGTTGTTATGATACAGAACCCTGCAAACTTACCTGAACCAGGTGAAATACAGATGATAGAAGAGCCTATAGTTAAAGGTGATATAATAGTTCCAAAAGATTTCGTAGGGGCTGTTATGGAGCTTTGTCAGGAAAGAAGAGGAACTATGCACAATATGGAATATATTGACGATAGAAGGGTTATGCTTCACTATGACCTACCTCTAAATGAAGTTATATACGACTTCTTTGATGCGTTAAAATCAAGAACTAGAGGATATGGATCACTAGACTACGAAATGAAGGGATATGTACCTTCTAAACTTGTTAAACTTGATATACTTATCAATAAAGAACAGGTCGATGCACTTAGCTTCATAATCCACGAAACAAAAGCATTTGTAAGAGGAAAAGCTATGTGTGAAAAACTTAAAAATGAAATACCTAGACATCAGTTCGCAGTTCCAATTCAGGCAGCTGTTGGAAATAAAGTAATAGCAAGGGAAACAATAAGTGCTTTAAGAAAAGACGTTCTTGCAAAATGTTACGGTGGGGATATCTCTCGTAAAAGAAAACTTCTTGAAAAACAGAAAGAAGGTAAGAAAAGAATGCGTCAGATTGGTAGCGTAGAAGTACCACAGAAAGCATTCATGTCAGTTCTAAAACTTGACGACTAATAAAATAGAATATAAAAATAATTTGGCTGTTGCATAGGTATGTGTAACAGCCTTTTTAGAAGATAGGAAGTGATTTTTTGATAAAATTACCAGAAACAACAGAGTATATAATAGAAAAAATAGAAAAAAATGGATTTGAGGCGTTTGCAGTAGGTGGCTGTATAAGAGATAGCTTACTTGGAAGAGTGCCAAATGACTGGGATATAGCTACATCTGCAAAGCCAGAAGATATAATGAATATATTTGAAAATACTGTAGAAACAGGTATAGAACATGGTACTGTCACTGTGGTGATAGATAAGGAAGCATATGAAGTAACTACATATAGAATAGATGGGGATTACACAGATGGAAGACATCCAGATAGCGTCGAATTCACAGAGAATATAGAAGAAGATTTATCTAGAAGAGACTTTACAATAAATGCCATGGCATATAATAATTCTACAGGATTAGTAGATGTGTTTGGTGGTAGAGATGATCTTGAAAATAAGGTGATAAGATGTGTTGGCAATCCAAGAAAAAGATTTGAAGAAGATGCACTTAGAATGATGAGGGGAATTAGATTTTCTGCACAGCTTGGATTTTCTATTGAGAATGAAACTTTTAAAGCGATAGAAGAGATGTCTGATTTGATATCTGCAGTATCTATTGAGAGAATAAATCTAGAATTTACTAAGACATTGATGTCGAATGCAAAAAAAATAATGATTTACCATGAAAGTGGTATATTAAAAAATATACTACCAGAGTTATATAATATAGATAAGGATGATTTTAATAGAGATTTTTCATCATTAGAGTTGATAAAAATGGGTGTTAATTGTGCCGATTTATGCAAAAAAGATTTAGCTTGTAGATTAGCTGGGTTCTTTGTTTATATAAATGAAGCAATAGGAATTGAAAATACTAAAAAAATACTCAAAAAGATGAGATACGACAATAAAACAATTTCTAAGACTTGTGAGCTTTTAAAATACAGTATGAGAAATATTTCCAACAATAAAGAGGATTTAAAGTATTTACTCATGAAACTAGATAGTGTGGAAATGCTAGAAGATTTAATTGATTTAAAAGCAGCTGAAGTAGATACATATTTAGAAGAAAGAAAAAGTAAATTTGAAGAAAAAAGCGAAGAAGAAAAGAAAATTGAAAGTGTAGGAATAGAAGTATTAGAAGCATTTACAGTAGAAGCCCTAATAGTACTAAACAATGTAGAAAATACTTTAAAAGAAATTGTGGATAACGGCGAGTGTTTTAGAGTTAAAGATTTAGATATAAATGGAAAAGATTTGATAGCAGCTGGAGTAAAACCAGGAAAAGAAATTGGAGAAATGCTAAATAAAATCTTAAAAGAAGTAATAAAAAATCCAAGTATAAATAAAAAAGAAGAATTGTTAAAAATAGTAAAATAAATAAAATTAAATATATCAAAGTTAAAAAATCTATAAATATATGCCTTGTTTGAGTATTTCGATAAAAATAGAATATATAATTAAAT
>UQCY01000072.1 GCA_900539645.1 uncultured Clostridium sp.
CAGAAATAAGTAGGGTTCTAAAAAATAATGGGGAGCTTATACTTGAAGATCTTAATATGGACAATATAAAAAATAAGATGAAATATTTAAAGAGAAGAATATGTGGTCTTTGTGCAAATCACTGTAATCCAAGTGATATAAAGAGAATATTCTCTAATTTAAGATTTGATGGGGTAATGGAAGATTTCGAAAGCAAGAAATATGTTTATGTAGCTAGAAAGAGAATGTTATAATTCTTATAGCGATAAATATAAAAAGCAACATTAACAGAATGTAAAAAATATAATAGAATGATATAATTAATAGGTCTGGCAGATTATGCCAGACCTATTTTAGAATAGGGAGATGATTTTTTGATAAACTACGAGATAGTATTTGTTGTTCTTCTGTTTATGGTTCTTGTGTCAATTCAGTTTACATTGAACAAAATTTACGTGGAATTGAAGGATATAAAGAGAATGATGAAGAACAAGGAATTAGAAGAAATAACAGAAAAGGAAAAAAAGTTTGACTCATTTAGATTTTAAAAGAATAGATATGAAGATGTTTGAATGTACGACTCACAATTTTAGAAAGGATAGGTAATTGTTATGAAGATTGAGCTAGGTTATATAAAAAACGATATACAAAATATAGCAGATGCAATAGAAACTGTATTAAAAATAGATGTAACAATAGTAGACGAAAATCTTATCAGAATTGCGGGTACTGGGAAATATATAAGTAAGATTGGCGAGCAAATAGACGGATATGCGTTTAAGAAGTCGCTACAGGACAGCGAGGTTATAGTTATAGATAATCCAAAAGTTAGCCCTATTTGCAAGGAGTGTTGTAGAGCGGGAAATTGTAATGAATTCGGGGAAATATGTTGTCCTATAGTGTGCGATGGGAAATCTTATGGTGTGATAGGGCTTATAGCGTTCTCTGAGGAGCAGAGAAAGATAATTGAAACTAACAGCAATGGAATGGTAAATTTCCTCACTAGAATGGCAGATTTATTGTCTGGGAAATTAAAAGCAGCTATAAAATCTTACGAACTCGATATTGAAAAGAAGAAGCTTGAGACTTTGGTAGACGGTATGGACAAGGCTGTTGTGTCTATAGATGTCGACGGCAGAATTGATAGATACAATCTGAAGTTTAAGAAGATGTTCAATATCAAGGACGATATTACAGGGAAAATTATTTTTGATATTTTTAAATTTATCAAAATTCCAGATAAGTATAGAAAAGGTCACTCTTTTAGTGCGAGCTTTAACTACAAAGGTGGAGGAAAGTCTATCAAAGGTATTTATAATATGAGTAGGATTGAGCTTAATGGCGAGATTAAGGGGTATGTTATAGACTTTACCGATAAAAAAGAAGCTATTAAAAACTACAACAAGATGAATAAAGATAGAAGTATAATGATCGATAATATAATAGGTGAAAGTGAAGCTATTAAAAAGGTCAAGAAAGAGACGATTATGGCAGCTCAGTCTGTGTCTACTGTGCTTATAACTGGTGAGAGTGGGACAGGTAAGGAGCTGTTTGCCAGGGCGATACACAACCATAGTAAGAGAGCTGAACATCCATTTATCGCAGTAAACTGTGCAGCTATTCCAGATAATTTGCTAGAAAGTGAGCTATTTGGATACGAGGAAGGTGCGTTTACTGGTGCTAGAAAAGGTGGAAAACTTGGTATGTTTGAAATTGCCCACAAAGGAAGCTTGTTTTTAGATGAGATTGGAGATATGAGCTTGCATCTTCAGTCAAAGCTTCTTAGAGTGCTTCAGGAGAAAGAAGTGAATAAAATTGGTGCGAAGTCTAATATCGAGATAGATGTTAGGATAATTGCAGCTACTAATAAGGAGCTTGAGAGTATGGTTAAAGAAGGGACTTTTAGGGAAGATTTATACTATAGGTTGAATGTTATCCCTATAAAGCTACCTAGTCTTTCTCAGAGAAAGGGAGATATACCGCTTTTGATAGATTATATGATTAGAGAGTATTCTGTGAAGCTTGAGAAAAATGTCGAGGGAATTGACGAGGTTGCGTTGGATAGGATGCAAAAATACGGGTGGCCAGGAAATGTTAGAGAGCTTCAAAATAGTATTGAGTATAGTGTAAATATGGCTCAGGGGAGCGAGATTACAGTCGATGTTCTTCCAAAGTCTATTCTGGAGTATGAGGAGAAGTTTGAGGAAGATGAGACTTCTGCTATAGAAACGTTGGAGGATCTTGAAAAGAGAGAAATACAGAAGGCGTTGAAAAGATATGGAGTATATAAAAAAGACAAAGAATTGGCAGCAAAAGCCCTAGGAATATCGAGGGCAACATTATATCGTAAAATTGAAAAATATAATATCAAGTAAGAGATGATTCGTATAATAAGCTACTCTCCAGATTCAGTCATCACAGGGGTATCTCATCAGAGATGAAATACCGCAGTGATGACTTTGTATTGTCGAGTGAGCTTATTATACGTCATCATCTCTATACTGTGATATTATATTTTTTCAATTTTAGATAATAATCTTGCTTACGGGAGAGTAGAAAAAGAGGAATGTTTTCGAATTTATTGAGAGAGCTAATTATAATGAACCCTTTTTCTACGGTAATTCTATAAGTTTTCAATTTTTGATATAAAGAATTTGCCTCTGGGAATGAGATGAGGTTGGATAAGTTTGTTTTTAGGTTAGTAGGAGAGTGTTTTTGTAGGAGTGTGTGTATAGTTATTATAGTTGCGTGTATTCTCATTTTGAGATTATTTCTCAAAATGAGATTTTTTTATACCTAAAATGAGAAAAAAATATTTTTTGAAAAGTTGATAATAAATATTTTTGAGATGATAATATAAAAAAATAATAGGCTTAAAGCTAGTTATATAGCCAAATATAAGGTTTTATGAAAATAATTTTAGAAGTTTGGCACGAGATATGCTTATTATATATGGCGTGGAAAGGGTTATCAGATAATCCCAATGTATGAACAGAAATTTATTTAGAACTATTTAGAAATATAATATTGAAATACGAGAGATATTAGATTATATGGAGGGTGTAAGATGAGAGATATAAGAAATGAATTAGTTGAAATGTTAAGAAATGAAGTTAAGCCAGCAGTTGGTTGTACAGAACCAGTTGCTTTAGCATTAGCTTGTGCAAAAGCTAAGGAACTTTTAGGTGAAGAAGTTGTAGATAACAAGATGTTAGTAAGTAATAACATATTCAAAAACGGAATGGGTGTTGGTATACCAGGAAGTAAGATATTAGGATTAAAAGTTGCTGCTTGCATGGGTATAGTTGGTGGAAAATCTGCAGACGGATTAAGCGTTCTTGAAGGTTTAACTGAAGAAGAAGTTAGAGAATCAGAAAAATACTTAGAAGAACATAATATATCAGTAGAGCCAACAGATTCAGCTGATAAGATATACTTAGAAGTTATGTTAAAAGGTGCTAATCATGAAGTATTAGTTAAGATAAGAGGAAGACACGATAACTTTACATATCTTGCAAAAGATGGAGAAGTTATATTAGATAATGAACCAAAAGAAGTAAGTGCAACAGAAAATACAAAAGAAGAAAGAAAAGAAACTTTAATGGACAATGCTACAGTTGCTGAAATAGTTGACAACGTAGAAAAAATGGACTTTGAAGATATAAAATTCCTTCTTGACGGTATAACAATGAACAGAGCTATGGCAGAAGTTGGTTTAAGAGAAAAAACTGGTGTTGGTACTGGTTTTGGAATTAAAGAAGCTATAAAAGCTGGAGAATTAGGTGATGACCTTGTAAACTATGCAATGATGCTTACATCAGCAGCTTCAGATGCTAGAATGTCAGGTGTTAAGATGCCAGTTATGAGTTCAAACGGAAGTGGTAACCACGGTTTAACAGCAATACTTCCAATAGCTGCATACAACGAAAGAAATCCTCAGAGCGATGAAAGAGTTGCTAGAGCTTTAGCAATATCTCATTTAATAACTGCATACATCAAAAACTTCACAGGTAGATTATCTCCAATGTGTGGATGTGGTGTTGCAGCAGCAATAGGATGTACAGCAGGTCTTTCTTGGTTAATGGACGCTGAACAGTCTCAGATAGAAGGAGCTATGGAAAATATGATAGCTAACTTAAGTGGTATGATATGTGACGGTGCAAAACCAGGATGTGCTTGTAAATTAGCTACTGCATCTTCTGCAGCAGTTCAGAATGCTATACTTGCTAAGAGAGGATGTATAGTTCCAGGACTTAACGGTATAGTTGGTAGATCTGTTGATGAAAGTGTTAGAGCATTAGGATGCGTTGGAGATGAAGGAATGTCTGTAACTGACAACGTAATACTTGATGTTATGAATGAAATGAATAAATAAGCCTTTAAATAATCTTAAAATATAATTTTTCAAAAATGCCGTATCGATTTTCGATGCGGTATTTTTATTTGGTGAGGTGTGCGATAGAAACAACCTTCTCTCCAGACTCAGTCATCACAAGGGTATCTCATCAGAGATGAAATACCGCAGTGCTGCCTTCGTATTGTCGAGTGAGGTTGTTTTCTATCGCACACTTTTGGTAAAAATAGCAATCGAAAATCGATACTGGATGCTTTTGGAATTATATTTGTAAGAATTATTTAGAGGATTATTTTGCGTGGTGAGGTGTATGACAAAAAAGTAAAAAACCACCAGACTATTGGACGTAGTGGTGGTTTTACTATTACTTTTACTTTTAAACTTAGTTTTAAAAGAGAAAAATAACCTAGCTACCTTCTAAAAGTTATTCTTATCTCTTTTTATATTATACCACATTAAAAAAATAGAGATACCTTTTGAAAGATTTTTAACTTTAAAATATTATTAACTAGAGAATATTTGTGAAATTAAGGAAAAAAATTAAATAAGTAGATTTATCTAAGTTATTATAGATAGTATTTTTCTATTAAACTATTGAAAATACTCAATAATTCGTATAAAATAATCTGTATAACAAAAGAATCGGAGGTCTAAAATGGACATAACTAAAAAGAAATGGGAAACAATGTACACAGAAGAGGACATTGCAAAAAGAGTAAAAGAACTTGGAGCACAGATAACAGAAGATTATAAAGATAAAAAATTAATGGTAGTTGCACTACTTAGAGGAAGCTTTATATTCTGCGCAGACTTAGTTAGATGCATAGATTTACCACTTAGAGTAAACTTTATGACAACATCTAGCTACGGAAACTCAGAAGAAACTAGCGGAACAGTTAAAGTATCTTCAGATGTAACTGTAGATTTAGAAGGATACGATGTACTTGTAGTTGATGATATAACTGACAGTGCAGTGACTATGGATTTTGTGCTTAAACATTTAAAAGCTAAAAATCCAGCGAGCATAAAAAGCTGTGTGCTACTAGACAAACCTTCAAGAAGAAAAGTTGACCTAGTGCCAGACTACTGTGGATATGAAGTAGAGGACAAATTCGTTGTTGGATACGGATTTGACTGTGGAGACTACTTCAGAAACGTACCATACATATTCAACGTAACAGACGAAGATAGATAATTAGAGAAATAGACCTTTGTATATTTACAAGGGTCTTTTTTTCGGAAATAATTATAAAAAATAAGGACAAGAGAAATAACTGCTCTACAGCGACAATTCTGCAAGCGCCCCATATCTTATAAATGTGTTACGTAATAGGATGGGGCGCTGAAGCCTGGAGCACAGAGCAGTTATAATCTTGTCCTTTTATATTATAATATATCCTTCATATCATATAATCCGTTTTCTTTGTCTAATATCTTCTTAGCAGCAAATATTGCACCTTCAGCAAATATTGCATTAGATTGTGCATGATGGGCAAGTGTTACAACTTCACTGTCACCACAGAATAGAACATCGTGGTCAGAAACTATATTTCCTCCTCTTACAGAACTAACGCCAATATCTCCTGGCTGTCTTTTACAACTTCTACCAGATCTACCAAATACACCTTTAACATCAGGAAGAACTTCCTGTATTGCAGAGATAAGCATCTTAGATGTACCACTTGGAGCATCTTCTTTTCTGTTGTGGTGTTTTTCAACTATTTCTATATCAAAATCAAGAAGCTTAGCAGCCTGTTTAACTAGCTCGATAAGAACATTTACCCCAACTGAAGTATTGTGAGAAAGAAGCACAGGAACTTCCTTAGAAACTTCCTCAATAGCTGCATCTTGTTCTGCAGTAAATCCAGTTGTAGCTATAACAACAGGAGTCTTAGTTTTTAGAACGTATTTTAACATAGAATCAAGATTATCAGGATGAGAGAAGTCGATTATTGCATCAGCTTCAACATCGCAATCATCAAAACTCTTGAATAACTTAACATCTCCGTCGCAAGTACCTGTCTCAAGAGAACGGCTAACACCAGCTACTAACTCACAATCGCTGTCCTTAGCAACACACTCTCTTAAAATCTTACCAACGCCGCCACTATAGCCGCATATAATAACTCTTAACATACTTATTACCCCCAAAATTAAAAATTCAGAAAAATTAATTTCCATGACTTAATTTTAACATTTTAAAGAGAAATATAGTAGGGGTAAAAATTAATATTTATTTTTTAAGATAGATTTTTTCAATAAATAATAGAATAAAATAATAAAAGTTATATTTACAATTAAAACGACTATACTACCTTCAATTTTACAAACTCCACCAGTTAAAAGTTCGTTTCCATGGTATGCAAGTCTAAATATAGAAGGATAGTCATCAGCTAATGAAACCCCACCTAAAATTATTCCACCTACAAAATTCCAAACAAAATGAATGATTATTGGAGAGATAATACTTTGAGTGTATTCTAAGACTAAAGTCATAAAAATGCTCATTGTTATAATATTTAAAATAGGTATAATTCCTGCTTCAATAGCTCCACCATGACAGAATAAGAAGAGAGCAGTAGTCACTATTGTAGAGACGAATATACTATAATTTCTTTTTAATAATTGATAAATATATCCTCTAACCAACAATTCTTGCATAATAACGTTTAAAAAGCATGAAATAGCCCAAATAGATAAATAACTTATTGAATTTTTGCCTAAAAAGGAAATAGTATTTGTAGCATATAGAGTTAAAACAACTACACTAAGCCACAAACTACCTGCCAAAATTCCCAAAATAATACTTTTAAAAGGACGTTGCACAGGAACAATAGCTATATTTTTTCTTTCTATAAAGTAAAAAACAACTGACATTAAAATAACTGATAACAGAGGGATTAACTCTGCATAAAAACGCCATAAAACAGGATTGTCGGATGGAATAGAAACAAAACCAACTAAAACAGCCCAACAGATAAAAAATCCAAAAGACTTAACAAAACTATCTAAAAACTTTTTCATAAAACCAACTCCTCTAAAATATAAATCATAACTATATATTAGAACTGAAAAATAAAAAAATTCTTAAGATAAAATAAAAAATACTAAAAAATAAATAAGACTCAGTGAAAAACCCACCAAACAAAATCACAATCTGTTTCAGAAAGAACCTTATGCAAAGACAGGATAGAATAATAATGGAAATAAAAATAGGATAAGGAATTACCGACGCAACGACAATGGAGGACGCGTATTTTACTAGCACAAAAGCAAATAACTGCAACACGCGTCCGACCTTGGAGCAAGTGGTAATCCTTATCCTATTTTTCTATTTCCTAGTATTACAACTGTCTTAAATCATCTAGTAGTTTTGTTTTTTCACTAGTTTTTTCATCTTTCATCTTCACAACTTTAGCTGGAGAACCAGCAACGACAGCGCCTGCAGGAACATCTTTTGTAACAACAGAACCAGCTGCAACAACAGCACCTTCTCCTATTCTCACACCTTCAAGAATAACTGCATTAGCACCAATCATAACATTGTCTTCAACAATAACTGGATCTGCTGAAGGTGGCTCAAGAACACCAGCAACAACAGCACCTGCACCTAGATGCACATTCTTTCCAAGAGTACCTCTAGCGCCGACAACAGCATTCATATCTACCATTGTTCCCTCACCGATAACAGCACCGATATTAACAACAGCACCCATCATAATAACAGCATTTTTTTCAATAGTAACCATATCTCTAATAATTGAGCCTGGTTCTATTCTAGCTGACTCGTGAAGAGTATTCTTTAGAGGAATAGCAGAATTTCTTCTATCGTATTCTACATGAATATCTCTTATACAGTCCTCTCTCTGATTAAGAGCAGCCATTATAGCATCGTAGTCCCCGATAAATATATGAGAAGAATCTGTTCCAAAAACTTTATAATCATCAGTAGACTCAAAGTTGTATGGATCAGTATTTACATACACTTTAACAGGAGTCTTTTTCTCAACTTCCTTTATATATCTTGCTATTTCATAAGCATCGTTTAAATTTACCATTAGGCAACACCCCTTTAAAAAAATTTTAGTTTAATAACTTTAACTAATAACTTTAACTAATAACTTTATTCCCCATTTGAAACATATACTAACATCTAATCCCCAAAATATTAAAAACTATTTTAACATATCGTCCATGTTGTAGAATCCAGATTCTTTATCAGCTATAAATTTAGCTGCAGCTAATGCACCATTGGCAAATATCTGTCTTGACTGAGCCTGATGACTTATAGTTACAACTTCACTATCTCCACAGAATAAAGCGTCGTGTTCACCAACTATTGTTCCACCTCTAACAGCACTTATACCTATATCGCCAGGCTGTCTTTTGCAACTTCTACCAGATCTTCCGTTAACAACATTAGACTCTGGAAGAACTTCTTTAACACCATTTGCTATCATTATAGCTGTACCACTTGGAGCATCTACTTTTCTGTTGTG
>UQCY01000073.1 GCA_900539645.1 uncultured Clostridium sp.
CTTGTTTTTAATGCTATATTTGCTATGATTGCAAATAATCTAGCTATTTCAAAGAACGATGGAGTGATGTTGCTTACTTGTACAGTCATGGAAATCATCATTACAATAGTGCTTATCTACGGAATTATAAAATACTATAGAAGAAAAATAATTTTAACTAATGATGGAGTTGAGTATATTCCGACATTTGGGAAAAAGAAAACTTACATATATAATGAGATAGATTTTGTGCAGCTAGATAAGCTAAACGACGAAAATTATACAATTTTCTCTAAAGAAGGAAAGAAAATAGCTTCATTTAATAACGGATACGAGGGAATTGAAGAAGCGATAATTGCTTTTAAGGGCAATGGCGTTGAGATAAAGGAAAAAGAAAATGGAAAGATAGATAATTGGATTTTAAATACAAGAAATAAAATTGAGAAAAATAGAGAAGATGAGATAAAACACATAAAGAGAAAGGATAGACTAGCTCAGATAAATAAAGAAAAAGAAATGATAAGAAAGCTAAATATAGCGATCTGGGTTATTTCTATAGTGGTTTTATTCTTAGGAACTCGCATAAGAAGTATTGTTTGGTCTGCAGAACTTTTATTCATTTGGGCACTTTATATATATCTATATCCTAAAATGGTCGTTGAAGTTCCAACTAAGACAAAAGATGGGAGAGAGTTCCACTACGAGATTCCATACGCATCTGCCATTATAGCCTTATTTATGCTATATAATTTACCTAAATTAAATTATGTAAATCATAGTGAAATTAAATTTGGAGTGATTTACTTTTTAATACTGTTCTCAATTTATATGATAATGCTTAAAAAGCGTGGAATAAGAGAAAAGACTAGTAAGATGGCGACTGTTGCTATGGCAATGCTTTTGATAATAGTTTGTACTATTGATCATTTAAACAATGCACTTACATTTACACCAGAAAATCACGAAACTGTAATTGCACTTGAAAAAGATACTAGCAGATCAGCAAAGGGACTTAGACGCTACTATGCTGATGTGGTGATAGACGGTAAAAAAGAAAATGCATCTATTTCTGCAGCGATATACAATAGTCTAGAAAATCTACCAGAAACAGTGGTAAAATGTAATAGGAAAAGCATTTTTGGATGTGAGTATTATAAAATACATAGATAATTGATAAAAAGTAAAGTTATAAAGGTGAAGAAGTACAATTATAAATGTAAGAAAGTTAAATTGAGAAGTGAGGGGTAGAGTATGAATTTTAATGTTTTGTCAAATAGATACAAATCAGAAAGAAATGTTATGTATGCAAAGAGTGGAGCAGTGGCCACATCAAACCCACAGGCAGCCCAGGCAGGATTAGATATACTAAGAAAAGGTGGAAATGCAGTAGATGCTGCTGTTGCAACTGCTGCAGCACTTGCAGTTACTGAGCCTACAAGCAATGGGATTGGTGGAGATGCGTACTCACTAGTTTGGATAGAATCTGAAAAGAAATTATACGGATTGAATTCTAGTGGTTTTGCACCAGAGCTTATGACAAAAGAAGCATATAAAGGACTTGAAAAAATGCCAAGACATGGGTTTGGAGCAGTTACAGTTCCTGGAATTCCAGCTGCATGGGCAGAGTTAAATAGAAAGTTTGGTAAGTTATCATTGTATGAATGTTTAAAACCGGCGATAGATTACGCAAGAGAAGGTTATATAGTTTATCCTAATGTTGCAAAACTTTGGGAGGAGTCTTTTGAAGATTATTCAAATGATTTAAAAGAGCTTGAAAAACTTCCTAAAGATAGAGTTAAGAAGGATGTAGAGGCTGAGCTTGTAGATAAAGAACTCTTAAAAGAATGGTTTGATACATTTACAATAGACGGAAAAGCTCCACAAGCAGGAGATATCTTTAGATGTGAAGAACAGGCAAAAACTCTTGAAGAGATTGCAAATACTGGAGCAGAAAGCTTCTACAGAGGTAGAATTGCTGAATTAATAGATGAACACAGTAGAAAATTTGGTGGAATGATAAGAAAATCAGACCTAGAAAAATACTATCCTCAATGGGTTGAGCCAATAAGTACAAACTACAAAGGATACGATATTTGTGAAATTCCTCCAAATGGACATGGAATAACTGTGCTAATTGCGTTAAATATATTAAAAGAATTAGAATTAGATGAAGAAAAAGAAACTGTGGATAACATACACAAGATGATTGAATGTATGAAGTTAGCTTTTGCAGACTCTAAGAAGTATGTAACAGATCCTAAGAAAATGACTGTTTCTGTAGATGCGATGTTAAATCAAGAATACGCTAAAAGGAGAAGCGAACTAATAGGTGAAAAGGCAGTATTTCCAGAAGCTGGAGAGCCATTCTGTGGTGGTACGGTGTATATGTGCACAGCTGACAAAGATGGAAATATGGTATCTCACATACAGAGCAACTATATGAACTTTGGCTCAGGTGTTGTAATTCCAGGAACAGGAATCGCTCTTCACAATAGAGGAAACAATTTTAGCTTAGATGAAAATCACGATAATATTGTCGAGCCATTTAAAAAGCCATACCATACAATTATTCCAGGATTTATCAAACAAAATGGTGAAGCTGTTGGAGCATTTGGGGTAATGGGAGCATTTATGCAACCTCAGGGTCAGTTCCAAGCAGTTACAAATTTAATTGACTTTGCAATGAATCCTCAAGAAGCGCTTGATGCACCTAGATGGCAGTGGATTGATGGTATGAAAATCGAGGTTGAGAACGATATGAAAACAGGAATAGCAGAGGGGCTAAAAGAAAAAGGCCACGATGTTAAGGTTGTGTCTGATAAAATAAACATGGGCAGAGGGCAGATAATTCTAAAGAACGAAAAAGGTGGATATATCTGTGGAACAGAAAAAAGATGCGACGGACACGTTGCTGTTTATTAATAAATATTTATAGTGATTGATGTTAAATATGAAAACAATTTGCTTAATTGTTGTTATATATTAAGTTATATTGTAAAATATAATTTGATATTTTGTATATGTGGAGGGAAAAAATGGAAGAAAGAATATGCCCACTGTGTGGGACTAGCGATAAAATAGTAGAAATAGTAAGAGAAGGAAAGGTCAACGAAGAAATTGACAATCCATACAGATGTGAAGGCTGTGGCTGCGAATTTGGTAAAATATACGGATTTATGTACAACGCCATAAAAGAAGTCAGTCTAGCTGTAGAAAAAGACGGTCTATGCAGAAAAATAGTCATGGAAAAAAACATGGTTGGTGCTTGGATCAAAGAATTTGAAGGACCTTCATTTGACAATATGGAGCAAATTTCTGAAGATAAAATAAGAAGCTTAAAATATAGAAGATTTTTAAACAACGTTCTAAAATGCTATGTAATGAGTTGGAGAAACATAAACGAATATGCAGCAACTCATGAAGTAAAAAGAACTGACGTAAATTGGATACTTGAAATGAAAGAAACTGGAAGCAAAATAAGAAGATTCAACGAATATCTATACGGAGAAGAAGGGAAACTAACAGAAAAAGGTGGAGAACCACTAAAAGGTGACACTGTACTACATGTAGAATCGAATATAGAAGTACCTTACTTCAATGACCTAGTAAAAACCATGGAAAAATTTACTTGTAAGAAAGTATTTAAATAGGGGTATATAAAAGGGGTTGTAGTTTTTCAAGATTATTAACTGTACAGCTCAAATCACAAATAGTCTCATCTCCAGGCTTCGACGCCTCACACTTTTATGTAACACATTTATAAGTTGTGAGGCGTCTGTAGATTGTCGAATTTCGACTAATTTGTGACTTTGAGCTAAACAGAATAAATCTATGAAAAAACTACAACCTCTTTTTATATACACATTTAAATACTTTTACAAGTTGCATTATGAGAAGAGAGGGTAAAAAGTTCTAACCAACTATCCTACTGTTCTTGTGTAGTAACCATTAAAGGTGTAAATTCCAAATTAAATTAAAAAATATATAAAATAAGATTGGTTTATTGTGATATGAAAAAAGACTAGTTTAACCTTATGCGACAATTCTGCAAGCGCCCCACATCTGCTAAATGTGTTACTCTAACAGTGTGGGGCGCTGAAGCCTGGAGCGCAGGTTAACTAGTCTTTTTCTTATTCCGATGAAACAACGGATTTTATATATTATTTATTTAATTTGAATTTACTCTTTAATGGTACTATTCTATTAAATACCATTTTTGAATCAGTTGTGTATTTTGTGTCTACACTGAAGAATCCGTTTCTGAAGAACTGGAATTTATCAAGAGGCTGAGCTCCTTTTAACTGAGTTTCTTCAACGAATCCTTCTAATACTTCAAGAGAATTAGGGTTTATCTGATCTAAGAAGTCTTTTCCTTTGTTTTCTTCTATATCATCAAGTATTAATGGTTCAAATAATCTAAATTCTGCTGGAACTGCTGTTTTGCTGTCTACCCAATGTATAGTAGATTTAACTTTACGTCCATCGTTGCTTTCTCCACCTTTTGTTTCTGGGTCATAAGTACAGTGAACTTCTACAACATTTCCGTTTTCGTCTTTAACACATCCAGTACATTTTACAAAATATGCACCTTTAAGTCTAACTTCATTTCCTGGGAATAATCTGAAGTATTTTTTAACAGGTTCTTCCATGAAATCTTCCTGTTCTATGTATAATTCTTTAGAGAATGTAACTTTTCTCTTACCTTTTGTTTCGTCTTTAGCGTGGTTTTCAACTTCAAGAACTTCTACCTGATCTTCTGGATAGTTGTCTATAACTAATTTAACAGGTCTTAAAACTGCCATTGCAAGAGGTGCTTTTGGCTGTAAATCTTCTCTTAAGAAGAAGTCTAATAGCTGGCTGTCTACAGTAGAGTCTGCTTTAGCAACACCTATTTCAGCACAGAAGTTTCTTATAGATTCTGGAGTATATCCTCTTCTTCTAAGTCCAGATATTGTTGGTATTCTTGGGTCGTCCCAACCATCAACTACATTGTTATCAACAAGTAATTTTAATTTTCTCTTACTCATTACTGTATTAGTCATGTTTAATCTAGCGAACTCTATCTGTCTTGGTACGCTTTCCATTTCACATTCTCTAACAACCCAGTCATAAAGAGGTCTCTGTTCTTCAAATTCTAGAGTACATATAGAGTGAGTTATTCCTTCTATAGCATCTTCTAGTGGGTGAGCAAATGAGTACATTGGGTATATACACCATTTATCTCCTGTGTTGTGGTGAGTTGCATGAGCTATTCTGTATATAACAGGGTCTCTGAAGTTGATGTTAGGGCTAGCCATGTCTATTTTAGCTCTAAGAACTTTTTCTCCATCAGCAAATTCACCGTTTTTCATTCTTTCAAATAAATCTAAGTTTTCTTCTACAGATCTATTTCTGTATGGACTTTCTTTACCTGGTTCAGTAAGTGTTCCTCTGTATTCTCTTATCTGATCAGCGTTTAAATCACATACGAATGCTTTACCTTTTTTGATTAATAAAACCGCTCTGTTGTACATTTCATCAAAGTAATCAGAAGCGAAGAATAAATTGTCCCAGTTAAATCCTAACCAGTTTACGTCATTTTTTATTGAGTCTACGTATTCTACATCTTCTTTTGTAGGGTTAGTATCGTCAAATCTCATATTAACTTTACCACCGAATTCTTTAGCAAGACCAAAGTTTAGGCATATACTTTTTGCATGTCCTATGTGTAAGTATCCGTTTGGTTCTGGTGGGAAACGAGTAACTATACTTTTATGTTTTCCTGTTTCTAAATCATCAATGATTATATTTTTTATAAAGTTAGATGATACTGTTTCATTTGCCATATTATTATTCCTCCAAAGCATATATTTTGAATTTCTATTTATTAAAATCGCTCAATAGAATAGAAAAATCCAGTTTAATTTTATTTATAATATACATTAATTTTAATCTAATATATGAAAAAAATAAAGAGGATAAGAAGAATTTATGATATTTTTTGAAACTATTTGTCAAAAATTAGAATTAAAAATATCTTTTGTGTAAGAAGAAAACGTTTAGGGTATCAATTATATGTAATAAAAATTAGAAATAAATAAAAAAAAGATGTATAATGAAAAAAAGAAATTAATACATAAAAACGAATTGAGTAAAACTAATAAAGAGAGAGTGATTTTTATGAAGAAGTTTTTAAAAATTTTGGTTGGACTTCTTGTAGTGGTAGTCTTAGCACTTGGAGGGCTTTTCTACGCATTGCAGCCAGAAGGGGGAATGCAATGGGATACTACAGGAAACAGAGAAATAACTAAAGAAGATATTATAAAGATGGGAATACTTCAAAGCCTTAAATTCAACAAAGATAGCCAGAGCTTTGAAGGAAGCATAAATTTAACAGCAGAGGACATAAGCAACATTGTCTATACATTTATGAAAAATTACGAAGACGATATGATGTCTAACGATATAAAAATAGAAGATAATAAATTGATGGTAACTGTTCCTGTTGAGATAGAATTTATTAAAACTAAAGCTACAGTAAGTGTAGTGCCATCTGTAGAAGACGGAGCGTTAGTTGTCAATGTGGACAATGTTAAGGTTGGTAAAATAAATATTCATGGTGGTCTACTTGGAAAGATAATGGCTTCTCAGCAAAGTGAAATTCCATTTGAAATAAGAGATAGATCAATTATAATTCCTAAAGAAACATTAAAACCTATAAATCTAACAGGAATAAAGATTGAAAACAACGAAATAAAAGCTGATATGCGGATTACTTTAAGAGATGCGATGCAGTACGCTTACGACATATTAATTCAATATGGAAACTCTTTAAAACCAGCAGCATAGTATAAAAATCTAAAGAATTAATAAAAAACGGTTTGAATAGTAAAATAACTACTCAAACCGTTTTTTTATATGATATAATCTTTTCTAAGGATTCAAAATAAAATTAAAAAGAAAGAGGATTGAAAGGAGATAAAATGAAGAATTTTAAGTCATACGCTATTTCATTTATAATAACTGCGGTGTATGCGTTTGTAAAATTGCCAGTACTTAGAATAGATTTCACATCTTTATACTACGTACTAGCTATGTTCTTTGTAATTGCTGGAATACTTAATATGGTATTTGATAGAGAAGAACAGAGATTTACTATTACAAACAAAACGAATTTTAAAATAGCTATAGGTATTTTAGCAATTGCAGTTGTTTTACCGACTTTAGCATCTACACCAATTATAAGAGCTAAGGCATACAGAAACCTACTTGGTACTGTTAAAGAAAGTGAATTTACAAAGGATGTAAGCCCTGTAAATGTCAATGAAATAAGAATAGTAGATGAAGATATGGCTATGAAGCTAGGAGATAAAAAACTAGGTGAAGTTCCAGCTATAGGGAGTGTATCTAAACTAGGTGAATTCCACATACAGAAAGTTGGAGAAAAACTTTACTGGGTAGCACCTCTAGTTCATAGAGATTTCATAAAATGGGTAACAAATATGAGTGGTACAAATGGATACGTAATGGTATCTGCAAATGATCCTCAGGATGTTAAGCTTGTTCAGAAAGCAAACGGAGAGGACGTAAAAATAGTGTACCAGCCAGATGCGTACATACTTCAGGATTTACACAGACACGTATATATAAATGGTGGAATGGGTAGAGGTATGGCAGACTACACATTAGAAATAGACGACAATGGTAAACCATTCTGGGTAGTTTCTCTTTATGAACATAAAGTAGGATTTGGAGGAGCTAACGTCAACGGAACTGCTATAGTCGATGCAAAAACAGGAGAAACTAAATTCTACTCTATAAAAGATACTCCAGAATGGGTTGACAGAATTCAGCCAGAAGACTTTGTAATAGACCAGATAAATAGCTGGGGAGTTTATGTAAATGGATTTATAAACTCAGTAATATCTGAAAAAGGTGTATTAAAAGCTACAGAAGGAACATCTTTAGTGTACGGTGACGACGACAGATCATACTGGTACACAGGAATAACTTCAGCAGGTGGAGATGAATCTACTATAGGATTTATGCTTGTCGACTCAAGAACTAAAGAAGCAAAACTTTATAAACAGCCAGGTGCAACAGAAATGGCTGCAATGAAATCTGCAGAAGGTAGTGTTCAGGAAAAGAACTATGAAGCAACATTCCCAGTTATGTACAACATACTAGGACAGCCTACTTATGTATCATCACTAAAAGACAAGGCAGGACTTGTTAAGAGAGTGGTATTTGTATCTGTTGAGGACTACAACATAGTTGGAGTAGGACAGGATAAGGCTGAGGCAATGAAGAACTACAAAGACGCATTAGAATCTGGTGGAAGCAGCTTAGAAATAGACGAATCTGATGAATTTGATAAAGAGCTAGAAGGAACTGTTAAGAGAATTGCTGCCGATACTAAAAACGGCAACACAGTATACTATCTGACTTTAGACACAGATGAAGGAAATATATTCTACGCAACTTCTAAAATCTCTAAAGAATTACCTCTTACTAAAGAAGGGGATAAAATAAAAATTACATTCTCTAAAGATGAAAAAGATGTTATAGAAATAGATGAGTTTGATAACTACAACATAGGTAAACCTGCTGAACAGAAAGAAGAAGCTAAGCCAGAAGATAAAAAATCAGAAGAAAACAAAACTGATAAAAAAGAAACTACAGATAAAGAAACTTCGAATAAAGTAGAAACAAAAGAACAATAGTAAATAGGATACTGCTATAAAAACATTTCGATATGTTTTATAGCAGTATTTTTTTATTATGAAAAATTAAAAACTTTATAGCTAAAAATAAAATTATATAGATTTAAAGCGAAATTGTAAAAACAGTTTAGTTTATA
>UQCY01000074.1 GCA_900539645.1 uncultured Clostridium sp.
ACTTGGGGCGAAGGCCCCTGGGAGAGTAGGACGTAGCCACGTAATCTTTTTTTATGTAATAATATAAAAACTATAGTATAATAAAGTTAATAAGACAAATTGAATATAAATAGTTTTCGGTTTCCGCAAGGAATTAATAAGGAATCAGGTGAAAGACCTGAGCAGCCCCCGTTACTGTAAAGCTGACGAAAGTTAGAATAAAGCCACTGTAATTATAAATTATGGGAAGGTTAATGAGTAGGATGAAGCAAAGCCAGGAGACTTGCCGAAAATATAGAGTAAATTTCTTCGGGGATGGGGAAAGTTTCTTGAAAATATAGTATTATAAAAGCTAATTTTTAATTTTGAGAAGATATTATATAGAAATTTCTGAGTCCTGCAGTTTTTGTAGGACTTTTTATTTTTGAGTTATTTTAGAGTAGGTTGATTAAACAAAAATTCTTGAAACAAATCTCTCTTTTATATTTGAATGTCTTAAAATATATATAATCAAAGGAGAGAAATATGAAAGAAAAGATGAAATCAGTTCTTGCAGCTGCACTTATGCTAGTGGTTTTAAACCCAGTACAGTCTAGTGCAATGCACATCATGGAAGGATTCCTTCCAAAGCAGTGGTCTTTAATATGGACTATAGTATTTATACCTTTCTTCATAGTTGGTATAAGATCAATCAACAAAATAGTGAAAGAAGAGCCAAAGAAAAAAGTACTATTAGCTTTATGTGGAGCTTTCGTATTTGTACTATCAGCTCTTAAAATTCCATCAGTTAATGGAAGTTGCTCACATCCAACAGGTGTAGGTCTAAGTGCAATATTATTTGGACCAGGAGTAACCGTTGTACTTGGTACAATAGTATTATTATTCCAGGCAATCTTACTTGCTCATGGTGGTTTAACTACATTAGGTGCAAATGCATTCTCAATGGCAATAGTTGGCCCAATAGTATCATACCTTATATTCAAAGGAATGGAAAAAGTATGCAAAAATAGAAAAGTAAATGTATTCTTAGCTGCAGCACTTGGAGACTTAGCTACATACACTGTAACATCATTCCAGCTTGCATTTGCATTCCCAGCTGCTACAGGTGGAGTAATGGCATCTGCTATAAAATTCTTAGGAATATTCTTTGTAACTCAGGTTCCAATAGCAATAGCAGAAGGTATATTAACAGTAATCGTATACAACCTAATAGTTGAAAATGTGGAAGGAGTTGATTTTAATGTCAAAAACAACTAAAACTAACATATTACTAATAATATTAGCAATAGCATTAATAGTACTTCCACTAGTAGTAAACCCAGGTGCTGAATACGGAGGAGCTGATGGTCACGCTGAGGAAGCAATAACAGAAATAAATCCAGAATATGAACCATGGTTTGCGAGTTTCTATGAACCACCAAGTGGAGAAATAGAAAGTTTATTATTCTCAACTCAGGCTGCATTTGGAGCAGGAATAATAGGTTATATACTAGGGAACTTAAAAGGTAAAAAATCTGGAAGAGAAGAAATGAGAAAAGAACTTGAAGCTAAAACAAGTGAAAAAAGCGACGATAAAGAATAATAAAAAATGACAATTAATAACATAAAAAGTATAATAATAATTAGGGAGAGCTGCATTACTTGCAGCTTTTCTAATATCTAAAATAAAAGGAGGAGAATAGAGATGCTAATAATAGATAAATACGCATACACAAATAGTCTTAGTGGAAAAAATCCATACATAAAAACAATATTCTCCATACTATTTTTAATAATATCATTAATAATAGAAAATCCAGTATATCAAATAGCTATAATAACTGCTATGTCGATAATAATACTATCTACATCCAAAATGGGAATAAGTGAATATCTAAAGCTACTTTCAATCCCATTAATCTTTATGGTAATGAGCATACTGGCTATAATCATAAGCATATCCACAGAAAAAACAGATATGTTGACATATTTTACTATTGGAAGTACATATATGGGAATATCAAAATTTGGACTTTCTAGTGCATTAAAAATACTAGCAAGATCAATATCGTGTCTAACATGTGTATATTTCTTGATGCTGACAACACCGTTTAACCAGTTAATACAAGTATTTAAAAAACTACACATACCAGACAATGTAATAGAAATTGCTATGCTTATCTATAGATTTATATTCATATTCTTAGAAGAAGTACACGAAATATACAAATCTCAGGAAATGAAAATGGGGTATATGGGAATGAAAAACTCATACAATTCATTGGGACTATTGGTAAATATGCTCTACAAAAGGATGATGAAAAGATACGAAGATATGTCTATAGCACTAGATATGAAATTATTTGATGGAAAATTCCACATATAATGAAATTCCAAAGATGTTAGGATGGTGAAAATATGTATAAAATAGAAAACCTATCATTTAAATATGAAAAAAATAAAAATGCATTAAAAAATATAAATATGGACTTCTCAAAAGGAGATATAATTGGAGTAATCGGTGAAAATGGATGTGGAAAATCTACCTTATTTATGAATATGACTGGAATACTAAAGCCAGAATCAGGAGAAATTCTGTACAATGGGGAAAAAATAAAGTACGGGAAAAAAGACTTATACAATCTTAGAAAAAGAGTAGGAATGGTGTTCCAAGATCCAGAGAAACAAATATTTTACTCTAAAGTTTACGACGATATAGCATTTACTATGAGAAACATAGGCATGGATGAAGAAGAAATAAAAATAAGAATAGAAAAAGCATTAGAGGCTGTAAATGGAAGCGAATTTATAGATAAGCCTGTCCAATTTTTAAGCTATGGTCAGAAAAAAAGAGTTGCAATAGCATCAGTAATCGCTATGCAAAATGAAACAGTACTCTTAGACGAACCTACATCAGGACTAGACCCAAGAAGTACAGATGCAGTTGTAGAAATAATAAAAAATATGAAAAAAAATGGCACAAAAGTAGTAATATCTAGTCACGATATGGATTTGATATACGAAATATGTGATCATGTATACGTAATGAACAAGGGAGAAATAATAAAAGAAGGAAATCCAGACGATGTATTCATAGATGAAAAAATGATAAAAAACGCTGGATTAAAAACACCTTGGATAATAAAAATCTACAACGAATTAAAAAACAACGAAGCAAATGACAAAGAAATAAAACTAGATACTATAAAAACAAAATTTGCACAGTACAAATAAAAAATAAATACTTAAAATAAACAAGGGAGAGGGCAAGATGACTATTATTTAATCATCTTGTCCTTTTTTGTCTACATTGTAAAAATTCTTATAATAGCTTAAAATATATATTATAATCAAACAAAAGGAGAACACGATAATGAATTTAGATACATTAAATCCGTCTCAAAGACGGGCAGTTGAAAGAACTGAGGGACCTGTTCTTATACTTGCAGGAGCTGGTTCGGGAAAAACTAGAGTGCTTACAACTAGAATAGCACACCTAATAGATAAAGGTGTACAACCAGCAAACATACTTGCAATAACATTTACCAACAAAGCGGCAAATGAAATGCGAGAAAGAGTAGAAGAAACTGTAGAATCAGACACAAAAGACATGTGGATTAGCACATTCCACTCTTGTTGTGTAAGAATACTTAGAAAAGACATAAACAAAATAGGATACAACAGAAGTTTCGTAATTTATGATGCTGCTGACCAGGTAACGTTAATAAAAGACTGTTTAAAAGAATTAAACATAAGTGACAAGGCATTTGAACCTAAAACAGTAATAAGCTACATATCAGGTGCAAAAGATAAATTGAAATCACCAAAACAGTATAAAGACGACTGCGCTGGAGACCCAAGAATGTCTAAAATTGCAGACATATACTCTCTATATCAGGACAGATTAAAAAGAAACAGTGCACTTGACTTTGACGACTTAATAATAAAAACTGTAGAACTATTCAAGAAAAATCCAGAAGTACTAGACTACTACAGAAGCAGATTTAGATACATAATGGTCGACGAGTATCAGGATACAAGTATGGCTCAGTACGAATTTATAAAACAATTAGCAATGGGGCACAAAAACATATGTGTCGTAGGAGATGACGACCAGAGTATATACGGATGGAGAGGTGCCGACATCAGAAACATACTTGAATTTGAAAAAGATTACGATGATGTTTTTGTAGTTAAATTAGAGCAGAACTACAGATCAACTCAGGTAATACTTGATGCAGCCAACCACGTAATCTCAAATAATATAGAAAGAAAAAGAAAAAAACTTTGGAGTGAAAAAACTGAAGGCGAAAAAATAAAAATAGAACTAGCAGAAAATGAATTAGAAGAAGGAAGATTTATAGCCGAAACGATAATAGATAAAGTGCAGGGCGAAGGAAGAAAATACAGCGATTGTGCAGTACTTTACAGAGCAAATGCACAGGCTAGACCTATAGAAGATGCACTTAACAGAGCCGGAGTTCCTTACAATATATATGGAGGAACAAAATTCTATGAAAGAAAAGAAATAAAAGACTTAATTGCATACCTCAGAATAATTGCAAACCCTCAGGACGACATATCTCTAAAAAGAATAATCAACGTACCAAGAAGAGGAATAGGACTTAGAACAATAGAAAAAATAGAGGATAGAGCTAGTCTAAAACAGGAAAGTATGTACTCTGTACTTTTAGACATAGACTCAAACTCAGAAATATCAACAAAAGCTAAAAAACAAATAAATGGCTTTGTAGATTTAGTAGGAACTCTTAGAGCAATAAAAGAAGTATATCCTGTAAGCAAATTGATAGAAAAAGTACTAGACAGCACAGGATACATATACGAGCTAGAAGAAGAAATGAAGAAAAATCAGAATAGCATGAATGGTAAATATGAAGAAGCTCAGGATAGAATAGACAACTTAAACGAGTTTATATCTATTGCTCTTGAATTTGAAAATAGCGATGATGAAAATCTTGAAGATAAATCTTTAGAAACATTCCTAACGAGTGTGGCACTTACATCAGAAGCGACTGAAGATGAAGAGCCAAATAGAGTATCTCTAATGACAATGCATACATCTAAAGGTTTAGAATTCCCAGTTGTATTCATAACAGGAATGGAAGAAGGATTATTCCCAATTTCTAGAGCAATAAAATCTATGAAAGACTCAGATATAGAGGAAGAAAGAAGACTTTGCTATGTCGGAATTACAAGAGCTAGGGAAGAACTATACCTTACAATGACTGAAAAAAGAACTCTTTACGGAAAAACAAACCATGCTATACAGTCTAGATTTATAGAGGAGTTGCCAGATGAGTGTATAGAGAAACTATACATGGGCAAAAGAGAACTAACATACACTAAGAGCAGCTACAACATATTAGACAAGTACACTAAAAAATACATGAATAGCATGAACAGAGAAGAAGTTGCTAAAAAAATGAACGCAACTAACAAAAATGAAAACACAATGGCAGAACCTGAAGATATTAAACTAGGCTCAAAGGTATACCATCCAAAATTCGGTGTTGGAACAGTAGTTGCAATGGCTGGAAGTGATGTAACAATAGCATTTGAAAATCAGGGAATCAAAAAAATAAACAAAGAATACACTACACTAGACTTAGTGAAAGAATAAAAAACTAATCAAAAGAATAAAACAAACTAAAAATAAAAATTGGGATGTGAAATAAATGAAAAAATTTGCAGAAAATATGTTAGATTTCATATACGAAAGTCCAACACAATTTAACGCAGTTGCAGTATCTGCAGAAATGCTTGAAAAAAACGGATTTGAAAAATTAAATCCAAAAGAAAATTGGAAACTAGAAGTGGGAAAAAAATACTACACAACAAAAAATTCTTCGGCATTAGTTGCATTTAAAGTAAACTCTGATAAAGTTGAAAAAGAAGGATTTAGAATAATAGGATCACATACAGATTCACCAGGATTCAGAATTAAACCTAATGCTGAGATGGAAAGCTGTGGCGCATATCTAAAATTAAACACAGAAGGCTATGGTGGAATGATTTTAAGCACTTGGCTTGATAGACCACTTGCTATGGCAGGGAGAGTATTTTTAAGAGGAGAAAATCCATTTAAACCAGTAGAAAAAATTGTAAACATAAACAAACCTGTTTGCATAATACCAAACCTTGCAATACACATGAACAGAAGCATAAACGACGGATATAAATACAACAAACAAACAGACATGCTTCCTCTTGTTGGATTAATAAACGAGCAGCTAGAAAAAGACAACTACATGGTAAAACTTCTAGCATCTGAATTAAATGTAAAATTAGAAGAAATAATAGACTTCGACATATTCCTATACGAGTACGAAAAAGGATGCTTCACAGGAGCTAATGAAGAATTCATATCTACAGGAAGATTAGACAACCTTTCAATGTACTACTCATCTGTTGAAGCACTACTAGACTCAAATTCAAAATCAGGAATAAGCATAGCAGTAGGATTTGACAATGAAGAAGTAGGAAGCTCTACAAAACAGGGAGCCGACTCAAATATGCTTCTAAACATACTAGAAAGAATATGCATCTCTCTTGGTAAAGATAGACAGCAGTTCTTTGAAGCAATAGAAAACTCATTCATAATATCTTCAGACTTAGCACATGCTGTACATCCAAATGTAAACAGCATGGCAGATCCTACAAACAGACCAGTTATGGGAAAAGGACCTGTAATAAAAGTTCACGCTGGACAGGCATACACAAGTGACGGGTACTCAATCTCTGTTTACAAAGAAATATGTAGAGCGTGTGGAGTAGAATATCAAGAATTTGTAAATAAATCCGACCAAAGAGGTGGAAGCACAATAGGTCCAATATCTTCTACACATATAGACATACCATCTGTGGACATAGGTGCGCCTATACTATCAATGCACTCTATAAGAGAATTAGGATGCAGCGAGGATTTCTACAATACTTACAAAACTTTTGTGAAATTCTATGAAATATAGGGTATAATATTCTATAAACTATTAAATTTATTTTATAGTAAAATGAAAATATGAAAGAGAGATGGGAAAATGAAAATAGCTCTATGTATGGAAGGTGGAGGTGCAAAAGGTGCCTATGAAGCGGGTGTTGTAAAAGCTCTTTACGAAAATGGAATAAAAGAATATGCAGCGATTTCTGGTACTTCAATAGGTGCAATAAATGGATACTTCCTAGCCACTGGAAATATGGAAAAATTAGCATATATATGGAACAACGTTGAAGAAAATCTTGGCGGTACAAGTATACAAATAGTGGATAACAAAGTAAACAACGACAACCTAATAAAAGGATTATACATTCTTGAAGAAGATTGCAGAGCAGAAATACCTCTATATGTAAATTATGTAGAAGTTCACGACAAATGTATAGAAGAAAAAATAGTTGAAACTTCAAAACTAGACAAGAATGAATGTCTAGAATGTATAAAATACAGCTCACTTCTTCCATTTAACCCTATGAAACAGAAAGGGTTCAAAGAAGGATTTATCGAGGATGTAGCAGAAGGTGCTTACGAAGGAGAATGCTTAGACGGTGGAATGTGCAGAAGCCTTATAGTTGAGCCAGTACTTGAAGTAAACCCAGATAAAATAGTAATAATATCTACTCAGAACGACTATGAAGTGCCAGAAGAATTAATCGAAGAATTTGGTGCAGATAAATTTGTAGTTGCTAGACCTAAACAGAAATTTGAGCCAGGTGCTACACTAAATCTTAACATGGACTTCTGTAGAAAAATATTTGCTGATGGATATGAAATAGGACAGGAATTAGTTAAAGAATTTAAATAATATCGGTTAAAATAGTATATTATATGGGTATATATTTTGGTATAATATACTGAGAATAAAGAAAGTGAGGATATTTAAATGGCTATAGAAATGAACAATCCAATAGTAACAATAGAAATGGAAAATGGTGGAATAATAAAAGCAGAACTTTACCCACACATAGCTCCAAACACAGTAAACAACTTCATAAGCTTAATAAACAAAGGATACTACAATGGAATAGGATTCCACAGAGTAATAGAAGGCTTTATGATACAGGGTGGATGCCCAGATGGAACAGGAATGGGTGGACCAGGATACTCAATAAGAGGAGAATTCACTGGAAATGGATTCACTAACAACTTAAAACACGAAAGAGGAGTACTTTCAATGGCTAGAACAATGGATCCTAACTCAGCTGGATCTCAGTTCTTCATAATGCACAAAAACTCTCCACACCTAGATGGACAGTATGCTTCATTTGGTAGAGTAATAGAAGGTATGGATGTTGTTGATGAGATAGCAACTACTAAGACTGGTTGGGGAGATAAACCAACTACTCCACAGGTTATGAAATGTGTTACAGTTGATACTTTAGGTAAAGATTACCCAGAAGTAGAAAAATTCTAATAAAATAATAAAAATTTAATAAAATTATAAGATAGACTAATTAATTCTAGTAAATGTTACTAGATTAGTTAGTCTATTTTTTTGTCTATTTACTTAATTAAGCTTATAAATTTTTCTTAATAATAAAATAATACTAATTTGAATATAATGTGAGGTTAATTAGAAGTTTAAAAAAGAATATTAAAAATAAAAATAAATTTAATATTCGTATCTAGTGGAACGTTAAAACAATTAATAGAGTATTCTTTTTAAGGCTTGTGAATGAATAATTGAAATATCTACTTTAAAGTTACAAATAAATATCCTTTGTTAATTAATAAAATTAAGAAAAAGCATTGTTTTTTTTTTTTT
>UQCY01000075.1 GCA_900539645.1 uncultured Clostridium sp.
TTCTTATTTTTTCACCACAGTAAGGGCATATTACATAGTCCATTTTCTATTTCTCCTCCGCTATTGTAGAATTATCTCATCCATTTTAGCCCATTCACCTTTTTACTTTTTACTTCACTAAAAGCTTCTATAAGATCTATGATGTCCCAGTCATCTAGTCCATCCTTTATTCTCTGCTCTTCGTTATATCCGTTTTTCTTATAACAAGTTTTATACATTTCACAATCCGCCCAACTGCAACCGTGGTTATCTAAGTTCTGACAACCGAAACTATGTCTATGTTGTTTATCACAAAATTCTTTTAACCGATATTTCATACCATCTATTTTGAGTTTTTCAAAGAGTGTCATTTCAAATATTTCCCACTCTCCAAGTAAAATATCTTCTATTTCTGTACTGTCTATATCAAAAGGTCTACAATCATCTTTTTCCATAGCCTGAATCATTACTCCTCTAAAACGATGCTTATACACATACATTTCTGTACCTGCGAAGTTTTCTTGTTTCCATTTTAAAGGTCTTATTTTCTTTCCTTCTTTTAATTCTTTAAAAGCTTCTACGATATTCATTTTATCTACACCTCCAATTATAAATTGTTGCAAGTATCCATAAACCAAGTAATGCTACTTCAATATTTTCCATTTACTTATCCCACAAACCGCATAAGAAATTAAAATATTTATTCAAATCTGCATCTAATGCTTTGTCTAACATTTCATCTGTTGTTGTAGACAAAGCAAAATATTTCTCTGAGTTATGAATAAACTCTCTATAAGTTTCTGTATTAGTAGCTCCTGCTTCTACATCACAAATTTTTTTGTCTAGTAACTCTACTGTTAATTTAAAACCTGCCATTTATAAAACCCTCCTTATATCTATTCCGCCATTTTTGTAGAATTTTATCTTTAGCTTGCAGCCACATTTAGGACAAGTTATTTCTCTTCCTTTTCCAAACTTTCTAACTACTAGAAAATGCATCCTGCAATCAAAGCATTCTATAAAATTCATATCCCTATCTTCAGCAGGATCTTCTATAGCTCTCTCTATTTCATCCTTATCTTCTGGGATTATATATTCTCGTACAAAATCAAACCAAATATCTTTATTCATCCTCTTTCTCCTTAAGTGATGCTCTGTCTATATGTGTAATCATTAAAACTGCATCTTTATTTATTTTGTGTCTAACTATACACTTGAATTTTTCGTCTTTTTTTTCTGTTATAAAAAATCCATCTTCCTCAAAGAAAATATTTCCTTCTTTTAGAAATATTTCATCTGATTTTGCACCTTCGCATAAATCTATAATTATAGTGTGTCCTTTTTTTAAAATATTTTCATTTTCTGCTTTAGGTGGTGGAACATTTTTTATTCTAAGTGTATTAGGATTTGTTGTTGTTATATATCCTTTGCTTCTTTTAAACATTTTCTTTCTCCAATTTTTTATTTGCTGGAGCAGGATCACCCACTCCAGCTTTTTATTAATTAAGAATTTATAACTCTATGCATTGCATCTATTTTCTTTTCATCTAAATCGTTGTAGTCTTCTACATCCATAAGGAAGTCAGCCATTATTAAATCAGAATGCTGAGAGAATTCACACATAGGACTTATTAAGCAACTTGTACAATCATGATATTCACAGTATCTAACTATATCTAAAACCTTTCCTTTAAAAGTTAATGTATTTCCTACGCTATAAATTTCCCATTCTTCTCCAAGTATTGCTTCCATTGCTCCAGCTCCTACTATAGGATGTGCCATATTAGTAAATTTTCCTTTTTCATCTACAATTCTATTGCTAGCATCTAGCATTATATATCTACTTTCATCCCAATTTTTTCTTCTAACTCTTCCCCCTGCTAATACTGCCTGCATTGCTTCTAATAAATTCATACTTACTACCTCCTATAATCTTGTAATTTCTATATCGTATAAGTCTTCTAAAAGACCACATACATCATCTTCAAACATTGCCCATGTTTCTACTTCCGTACTTTTATCTTTTATTAAAAATCTTACTCTGTCCTCATCTTCTAGCTCTTCTCTTTCGACATTATATTTTTCTAAAATACAGTTAAGACACATAACATCTCTGTTATCTCTATCTGCATCTACTAAATACAAATCTTGCATTAAACTTCCACACTCTGGACATCTATCTGCATCAGTTATAATTGCACTGTATTTTTCTTCAAGATAACTTATTAAGTCCTCATCATTATCTATATATTCTTTGTTGTCATAATCGTAGTAAACTTCAACTTCCTCACTTTCTATTTCAACAAGTCCAGCATCCACTACATATTCAGCTAAATCATCATTGTTGTAAAATACATCTCCTGAATTTACATCTACATATCTTTTTACAGTTTCAATCTCTATGTAACAGTCTTTTAAAAGACAGTCTTTACATAAGACATCACAATCAAAATGATCTTTAAATATATATCTGTCCTTTCTAGATGTTCCGCATTGATTACAAGTCAACATTTTCAAATCCTCCTGTATATTTAATTTATAGATCCTCTTTCGCTGCGTTTAATATATCTCCCAGTTTATGCGTTCCTTCTGGAAGCTCTAAGAAATATGCAGCTCTTGGCTCAACACCGCTACCTTTTAAAATAGCGATGCCGTCCTTAACTTCTACTATGCTATAGCCCACATATCGGAATGCTAATAATCTAGTCCTGACATATGCGCTTTTGCACTCTCTTTTATATGCTTCTTTTCTCTTGCTAGAGTCAAGTTTCATATTCAACTTCATTTGCTTTTCCTTTCTAGAATGGAGCTATGTCCTCCATGCTCTGTTGTTCGTTAATATCATACTTGTACACTCTGTTTAATTCCGCTGGGCTACTATAAAGCCTCTTTCGTATATCATCAAAGTGCAACTGCAACCTTTTCTTCTGTTTCCCAGTTTGACGATTTTTAGTAATTAACAGATAAGTTTCATCCTTACCTTCCTCATCATCTATAATTCTTTGAGTGAATAATTCATAGTCACATAAGTTAACTATTTCAGATGCGCCTGATACGTCAAACATATCGACATTGTCGCCGTTATTGGTCTTTTTCGGATGTGCTACTAGAATTATTACTAGATTATATTTTCTAGCTAAATTTTTAAGATTTTTAGCCAACTCTTTCTGCGATTCATATTTGTCCTTAGCATCTAAAGCTAGAGTCATTAAGTTATCCAATATGAACATCCTAACTCCATATTTCAAATACAGATGCTCTATAGTTGCACACATGGAACGCTCATCGGCTGGAGCATCTTCGTTGTATAAGAATAACTTTCCTTTTATCCATCTTCTTATTTTTCGTATTGCATTTGGAGATGGAGCCGAATATCTTGCTCCTAATTCCGTCTGATAAGGAATTATATCTTCTTCACTGGCAACGTATTTAGTAAACCAATCTAGTACAATTTCTGTTGGAAGCTCTCCTGAATATAAAAAAGCTTTATGGCCGCTATCTATAGCAGATGCTAAAAAAGCATTTATTATTGTAGATTTTCCAGAAGATGGTTTCCCAGATAAGACTGTCAAAGTCCCATATCTAAAGCCGTCCATATTTTCATCTATTTTTGCGTACCCTGTAGAAATACTTTTATGTTCCACACCTTCAAATTCAACTTCAGATGCGTCCATATAGTTATCTTTTGTGGAGCTACTATCTACTAATATCTCATGCAGCATAGTTACCGAATTATGTATCTGTGCTGTATTTTTACTTCCTATATCTTTCAACAAATCTTCAGCTTGTTCTTTAATCTCTCTGATTAAGACTTTGTCCTGAAGGATCTGTATGTAGTAGTCGATATTAGCAGTAGTAGCTACAATAGTAGTTAAACTTGTTATATAGTTTAATCCTATTTTTTCTAATACTCCCTGCTTCTCTAACAGGTCTCTTAAAAGCACTAAGTCAATCGGCTTATTCTTATCCAACAATTCTTTCATAGCTCTAAAAATAACCTTATGTGCTTCAAAGTAGAATAGTTTTTCCTTAATCTCTCTAGCTTTATAAGCCACAGAGTTGTCTAGGAGCAAAGCCCCTAGAACATTCTGTTCAGCCTCCTTATCAAATAAAGAAGTATTTGTCATTTTCGTCCACCTCTTACATATCTTGGTAGCCTGTCATTCCATTAGCTTTCTTCTTTTCTGCTATTGGTGCTAGTTTTGGCATACTTTCATTAAGATATCCTTCAAACTTCGGTCCAAATAGAGTTTCTGGTCTTAAATATTTTTCAAAATTAGTCCCTTTCCACTCTAAAGTCTTTGTATCTATAACTTTATAGAAATCTTCTAATGTATAACCTTCTTTTAATCTTGCATCTATAAGACTTCTAGTCTTAGAAGAAGATGCTTTAAAATTCTTACCAGTACTTTTGTTTAGATGACCTATTATATATATATAATTATTAATATATCTTTGGTCAGGAGAATTTTCCATTTCTAGATAAGGAGAATTTTCCTTCTCTAGATAAGGATATTTTTCCCTCTGCACAGAAGGAGAATTTTCCCTCTCTAGATAAGGAGAATTTTCCTTCTCTGTATCGTCAAATAAGTCTTCTTTTAAATCGTAAAATTTAGAAGTTAATGCTAAATAAGAACGGCTTCCAAATATGCTATTTTTTACTGTTTTATTTTTTATAAATCCTAAATATTTTCTGTATTTTTTCTTGTCCTTGCACCCTGCAGGCTCCTCAGCTAAGTTAAATCTTATAATTCGACTTAATGTATCTGGAGCCACGTCTAGTATTGGTAAATCCTTTAGTATTTTTTTATAAGATATCCAATGGTACATTATTTTTTCTTTTTCGTCGTAAAGTGTTTCAGTTTTCCCTGAGTTTATAAAATCTTCTATATGTTTTAAGATTAAAGCCTCATTCAGACTTAATCCTGCTTCTACTAATTTTTCCTGTTTAAAGCCTAGTATTGTTTTTCTCATTGTCTTTTTCCCTCCTTTATGCTAGACTATACTTGGTTGTAAAAAAGTTATTGTTATTTAGCCTAGCTCTTTGTTTTGGAGCTGGGCTATTTCTCTTTTTTGTCAACTTTCTTAAATGCTTTAATAAGCATCTCTTCCATATACTCAGGCATATCTTTATAATGGAATTTCATTTCATAAACTCCAGCTTTTACCTTCTTAGCTCTATGCGTTGGAAGTTCAGCTTTTATAACTTCCTGCATTGCTTCTATTTTTTCTTTTTTATTTTCACAGTTATTAAAGTCTATGATCAGTCTGTTGCCTACCCTCTCAAACATTTTTTCTTACCTCCTTTTCTTAATTCTTCAACTCTTTCTGCAGTCCAAACTGTATCGCAGAATATATCGCAGAAGCATCCTATAAAAGTGAATGCTAGTGCAAATAGCACTAAATCAAATTCTTTGAATAACTGAGCTACTGCTACTCCTATTAAAATTGGATAAGTTAATCTTAATCTCTTAAAAAATACACATGCTTTTTTCATTTTCTTCTTCCTCCTGGTCATCATCAAATATTGTATAAACAGCTCTGAATGCTGCTTCAATTCCTTCTAAAAATGCATTCTCTAATGCGTCATCTATAGAGTATCCTCCAAGACTTTTCTCTCCAGCTTTTCTTAGCTGCTTAATTAATAAATCCCTATTGTAAGAGATTTCTCCATTTTCAATTTTTACTATGTCGCTCATTGGCGTCCTCCTATTTGAACATATAGCTTATATCTTCGCCTTCATGCTCGATTATAAAATTATTTAGCCATCCTTCTCTAACTACCCACTTAGTCACTCGGCTTGCTTTTATATAGCCCTTGTCAATAGCTCTGTATAATCCAGCTTTATTAGTTGGAGAGATTGCAAGTCTTTTAGCTACTTCATTTACATCTAAAAATCTCTCCTCTGTATTAGATTTATATTTTTTTTCTTTAGATTCCTGAGTTGGAACTGCCATATTGAATCTCATCTAGCTCACCTCCAATTTAATATTTTTGAAAGGATGTGTTGTTATGTCTAAAAATTTTGAAAGACTTTTTGGTGAAGAACCTATATCTATAAACTGTGAACATTGTGGAAAGGAGATTGATATATCCTTTTCTGATATAGGTTCTTCTGTTGAATGTTCTAACTGTTCTAGCACTATCAACATTGTTTTATCCGACGATTCAGATTCAGTTGACAATATGGATAAATCTGTCGGAGAACTATTTGATTTGCTTGACAGTTTCTAATCAACTATGATTTTTACAAGCTGTGGGAAAGTATCTATTTCATGCTGTACTTCTTTTAGTAGCTCTGAAATACGTTTTATCTTTTCTGCAGCTTTTTCTTCATCAAACTCTATCTTTACATTTACCTGTAAATTTTTTATTTCTTTACTCATCTATCTCACCTGCCTCATCTCTATATAAGACTTCATTCCAATATTCAAGTACTAAAGCTTCAATTGCTTTCTCTAGCTCCTCTGCAGAATATGGTCTGCTGAAAGCATTTCTTACTAGAGTCTTTATATTAGACTGTATTTCTTTTAGCACTTTTGAACATTCTGAACATATTACAGATGTTCCGCATAAATCTCCACCTGTAGATATTATTTCGCTTATATCCACTAACTGCTCTTTCATGCAGTATGGACATTCACAGTACACATTTTCGTCGTGTATCTCTATTCTTTCTGGTACTCCATTTATTTCTTCTTTTACGTAGAACATTTTCTATACCTCCCTTGTATTTGCTACTCTTATTTCTTCTTCTAGTCTTGCTGGAAGTCTATATGTATCTAAGAAGTCCATTGCATCCTGCAAGTCTTTTCTTTTTATAAACATGTAAGATGTTCTTGCATCTATTCCAAACTCTCTTTTTAACTGATTGTATATATCGCTTATTACCATTCTTCTATAGTGGCCATTGCTTATTCTGTATGCTTCTGATGCTTTTCCACCTAGAAGTTGTACGCCTAATCTTTTAACTTTATCTGATATAGCTTTCATCATTGCTGGAGATAATGTTTCATTATCTTTAAAATCATTAAAGTCTGTTGCTACTGTATCTATTTTTTTATTAAGCTCTTGTGTCTTGCTATCTAGTAGCAATATTGACTGTAGCTCCTTCGACATATTCTTAAATGGATTTCTTAGTGCCTGCTCCATCTCGTTGAATTTGTTTATGTAAGCCATTTTAAAATTGTTATAGCCTTGTATGTTGAACATATACAATGTAAATCCGTCTTTTGTTAGAAGGTACTCTCTGTATTCTTTGCCTCTTGAATTTATGTAGCTTGAATCTATAATTTCACTCCCCAAATTTGGGTTGTCAGATTTTAATATATTGTCTAAATCTCTTAAAACATGATCATGTCTTTTACCTAATCCTTCAGCTATATCTCTACTACTAACTACATTTATTTCTTCTCCACTTAAATTTATTTTGCTTATTTTTACATCTATTTCACTTAGTGGAACTAATTCAATGTCCTCTCTCGCTTCTGCTACCATTGCTATTGGTTCTAAATTAGTTATTGTCATTTTTATTTTCTCCCTTCAATAAATTTTTTCTTATTTTTGTAACTTTCTTCAGTAAGTTCGAATCTATAGGATATATAAATTCCTTTTTCTGTAACTTTTACTTCTAATATTTCAGCTGGATGACTTTTAGAATAAATTAGCTTATCTAAGTAACGATTCCGCTTATATGTGTCATCAAGACTAAACTCTTTTATCGCATAATCATAATATTTTTTCTGTTCTTCCATTTTTATCTCTCCTTTTCTAAATTAGTTATTGTCATTTTAATTCTCCTCCTTTTTATAACCATTTGGTTGTTTTGTCTCTAAAAAAATATCTTCTATAGAACAACCTAATATTCTAGATATTATTAAAGCTTCCTCTACGCTAAATTTTGTTAATCCATTCTCTTTTTTTACGTAGGTTGAAAACTTGATATTTGCTTTATTGGCTAAGGCTTCTTGAGTAAATCCATTCCGAAGCCTCAATCTTTTTAATCTTTCATTTTTCAAACTCATTCCTCCTAACCATTTGGTTGATGATTTCATTATATAACCTTTTGGTTATTACGTCAACCATTTTTTATATTTTTTTTATATTTTTTGGTTGGTTTTATTCCATTTTTTACATTTTGGTTGTATAATTTAGTTAATTTAATTTATATAGAAAAGTGGTGTTTTTATGGTAACTTTAGGTAATAGATTGAAATCTCTAAGACAAGAAAAAGGGCTTACACAAAAGGAAGTCGCAAAATTAATAGGTACTACTGATGTTAGTATTGGTAGATATGAAATGGATGCTAGAGTGCCTAAAGCTGACATTCTAAATTCTCTAGCTAAGCTATATGATGTAGAGATAGACTATCTCCTAACTGGAAAAGAAACTAAAGAATCTGAATCAACTCTAAATAATAGAGATAAAAAAGACATAGAAAAAGATTTAAAAAAGATAATGGACGATTTTAAATCTGGTGAATCTGGTCCTGCCTTTTACGATGGAGTTGAACTTGACAATGACGATTTAGATAAATTAGAGATAGCTATGAGAACTGCTCTTGAAATAGCTAAAGTAAAAAATAAAGAAAAATATACTCCAAAGAAATATAAAAAAGATAAAGAGTAATTGAATGTAGGTGCGTTTATATGGATGTGAAAAAATGCGTATCTATGATTAAGAAAAAAGCAAAAACTGATGATGTGTTTGAATTGGTCGATTATTTTAACATCCAAACGATAGATATA
>UQCY01000076.1 GCA_900539645.1 uncultured Clostridium sp.
TATATATTAAATAAACAGTAATTTATTATTTTTACAATTTGTTTTTAGTTTTTATTAACTATGATATTAATATGCTTTAGCTATTATAACCATGTCTTTAGCTTCTTTTCCACAGTATACACATTTATTAGTTCCAAGATCTTCCTGTTCGAATGGTATACATCTTATTGTAGCAGCTGTTTCTTCTTTTATTTTAGCTTCACATTCTGGGCATCCACACCACATAGCTTTTATGAATCCTGGTTTTTCTTCTAAAGCTGTTTTAAATTCAGTCATATCTTTAGCTACAGAAGTTCTGTTTTCTCTATGTTTTCTAGCTTTTTCTAACATATCGTTGTGTATAGTATCGAATAATCCTGTTACATGTTCAACTAAGTTGTCTAAAGATACTGCTTCTTTTTCTAATGTATCTCTTCTGAATACCATAGCCTGGTTGTTTTCTATATCTTTTGGTCCTATTTCTATTCTTACTGGTATACCTTTCATTTCGCAGTCGTTTAGTTTGTATCCAGTTGAGTAGTTTGGTCTATCGTCAACTTCTACTCTAGCACCTTTTTCTTTTAATGCAGCGTATAATTCGTCAACTTTTTCCATTACTCCACCTTTGTTAGCAGCTATTGGAACTATCATAACCTGAGTTGGAGCTATTCTTGGAGGAAGTACAAGACCTCTATTGTCAGAGTGAGTCATTATAAGTCCACCTATTAATCTAGTTGATATACCCCAAGAAGTGTGGTATGGATGAGATAATCCGCCTTCTCTATCTGCAAATGTTATATCAAATGCTTTAGTGAAGTGCTGTCCTAAGAAGTGACTTGTTCCTGACTGTAATGCTTTACCATCGTGCATCATAGCTTCTATTGTGTAAGTTCTTTCTCCACCAGCGAATTTTTCACTTTCAGATTTCTGTCCATCTATAACTGGCATAGCTAATAAGTCTTCACATACTTCTTTGTACATCTGAAGTATATCTAATGTTTCTTTTTCTGCTTCTTCGTATGTTTCATGTAGAGTATGACCTTCCTGCCATAAGAATTCAGAAGTTCTTAAGAATGGTCTAGTAGTTTTTTCCCATCTTACAACTGAACACCACTGGTTGTATAGGTATGGTAATTCTCTGTATGATTTTAACCATTTAGCGTACATTGTACATATTATTGTTTCAGAAGTTGGTCTAACACATAGTCTTTCTTCTAATGTTTTGTTTCCACCCTGAGTTACCCAAGCAACTTCTGGAGCGAAACCTTCAACGTGTTCTGCTTCTTTAGTTAATAAGCTTTCTGGTATTAATAGTGGGAAGTAGCAGTTTTTGTGTCCTGTTGCTTTTATTTTAGCATCAAAGAATTCCTGTATTTTTTCCCATAATGCGTATCCATAAGGTTTTATAACCATGAATCCTTTTACTGGAGCGTAGTCAACTAAGTCAGTTTTAGTAACAACATCTGTATACCACTGAGCAAAGTCTACCTCCATAGGTGTAATTTCTTCAACGAACTGTTTATCATTTTTTGCCATCTTTTTTATTCTCCTTTTTATTTTATAGATTAATTTTTTATAATTATTTTTTATAATAAAAAAAGCCTTTCATCTCTTAATAGAGACGAAAGGCATAGTTTCCGCGGTACCACTCTAGTTAATCACAAAATATCGTGATTCTCTTGCTGGAGTATAACGGCTCCATCCGTAGAGGTTGCTACCCCTCTAAGCTAAAAGATTGGTTCAGTTGCTTCCATCTAGAAATTTCTCATCAACATTTCCTCTCTGTAAGACTTTCACTACCTACTACTTCTTTATCATTGCAATCATATAAATTTTCTATAGATAATATAGCTTTATTCTATAGTCTGTGATTGTGTTATTTGTTTCACTTATACTCTCAATGATATATTATTTATTAAATTCTGTCAATAATAAACATATACTTTGTGCAGAAATTCCGTCTCCACTTCCAGTAAATCCTAGTTTTTCTTCTGTTGTAGCTTTTACATTTATGTTTTTTATGTCTGTGTGCATTATTCTAGCAAAGTTTTCTCTCATCTGTGGTATGTGTGGAGCCATCTTTGGAGCCTGTGCAATTATAGTACAGTCTATGTTTCCAAGTACATATCCTTCTTCTTTCATAATTTCATATACGTGTTCCATAAGTTTTAAGCTATCTGCACCTTTAAACTTTGGATCTGTGTCTGGGAAGTGTTTCCCAATATCTCCCATAGCCATAGCCCCAAGTATTGAGTCCATAACTGCATGTGTAAGTACATCTGCATCAGAATGTCCTAATAATCCTTTTTCATGAGGAATTTCCACTCCACCTATTATTAGTTTTCTATCTTCTACAAGTCTATGTACATCATATCCCATTCCAACTCTCATATTCTCTCTCCAACCTTTTCAATTTATTTTTTAGTTTACTCGTATTTTAGTCTATTCCTAAGAAATCCTCGACGCTTCCTTCAGCACCTCTTCTACTTCTTCTGTCTAAAAACTTATCTGGAATTTCTCTTAATCCTTCTTCTAGCTCTTCAATCATTTCTTCTTTGTCCTTAGATAATATTCCATGTACTCTTATTGCATTTGATGGGTGAAGTCCAAAGAATTCTATATCTCTTTTGTCTAAGCATTCAAGGAATAGTTTTTCTTCTTCTATGTTTTCTCTTAAAGTGTTTTCGTCAAATTCTCCATTTATTATCGCTTTTTCTAGCTCGCTTCCTGGATCTATATGCACACTTCCCACAAATATTAGGCTAGGGTTTAATTCATTGACAAGTTCTGCACTATAAGTGGCGTTTTCTCTGCTCTTGCTACTGCCACCACATCCGATTATTATATTTACACTGTAGTCTATCCTAGCTTTTTCAAGTCTTTTCAACTCTCTTCTAGTATCCTCTACTGTGTATCCCTTGTTCATGAATTTTACAGCATCCTCAAGTCCAGACTCTATCCCTATGTTTAAGTCGTTTATTCTTAAATCTCTAAGCTCTTTTAATTCCTCGTCGCTCTTATCCATGATATTCTTTACAGAAGAGTACATAGCTATCGTCTCAACTTCTGGAATAATCTCGATTATTTTTTTAGCAATTTCTTTTAGTTTATCCGCACTTAATACAAAGGCATCCCCATTTACAAGAAATACTCTTCTAATTCTTCTTCTAGCATGTCTTGCTTCGTTTAAATCTTTTTCTATCTGTTCCATGTTTTCTATTTCAAAAGGTATGTTTCTATACATAGTACAAAACGTACACTTATTGTGGCTACATCCTGTAGTTACCTGTAGCAAAAGAGAATTCGCCTCAAATGGAGGTCTATAAGTTGTTCCTGTGTATTTCATAGAATCACCTACTTTTTATTTTGTATTAATATATATATTTACTATTTTATTCTTCAATTATTTTCCGGGAAATAACTTCTGATATAGGCAGATCCTCAGGACTAGTTATCTTAATATTGTCGTAACTTCCCTGAATCATATACACCTTATGACCTGCATGTTCTGCAATCATAGCATCATCAGTTCCATAGAATCCATCTCTATATGCAAGCTCATACGCGTCTTTTATCAAATTAAAATCAAAAGACTGTGGTGTCTGAGCAGCCCAAAGATTTGCCCTATTTGGAGTATCTACTATCTCATTTCCATCGACAACCTTTATCGTATCCTTGACCATAACACCGACAACAGTTGCCTTTAATCTCTTAGTTTCATTAACAGCATTTTCTATAATCTCATCTGTAACAAAAGGTCTAGCACCATCGTGAATAAGTAAAATATCACAATCAGGACTAACTTTCTCAAGCCCATTATTTATCGTATCCTGTCTTTCCTTACCACCATAAGATATAACTATATCCTTAAATCCATACTTCTCTATTATATTCTCCCTAACAAAATCCTCTTCCTCTTCCTTAATACAAAGAACAATCTCATCTATCAAAGGAGAATTGTAAAACCTCTCTATTGTATGTGCAACAATCTCTTTATCATTTATCTTTATAAACTGCTTATTCATCCCTGCATTCATTCTCTTGCCACTACCAGCAGCAACAATCATAACAGTATTCATATCATATATCCTTTCTAAAACATAATCATCTAACATTATTTTATCATTATTTACAAAATATAAAAAGGAACATCAAACGACGTTCCTTTAATTCTAAAAATCAGCTCTTTTGCACTTAATGTTATTTTTTCTCGCATATTCCATAGCAACAGAATTAGCTTCACAATATATTGTATATTTATCACTTGAATGGCTATAATAGAAAAGTAAATTATCTCCTATCTTAGTTACTGTTTTAGGAATATATATTGATTCTAAAAATGTATCATAAAAAGCCTTTCTTCCTAAAATTTTTGTTCCATCAGGAATCTTAACATTATGAAGACTATTGCATCCGTAAAAGGCCTCTTCTCCTATTTCTACTAAATTAGATGACCATATAATTTCTTCTAGTGCACCACAAAAGCTGAATGTTCTTTCACGTATAACCTCAATTTTATTACTCATTTCAATTTTTCTCAAATTTCCACATCCAAGAAAAGTATACGCTCCCATATATTCTACATTAGGAGGAATTACTACCTCTCTCAAATTTGTATTTGAAAAAGCACCTTCTCCGTATTTTGCCAAATTACCACCAATTTGAACAAGGCTATTCGGCAATTTAACACTTTCTAATGATTTACAATCTTGAAATACTCCACTTCCAATTGCTTTTATTCCTTCACTTACATTAATTTTTTTAACCGTTAAACATCCTTTGTAAACACCCTTTGCTATTCCTACAATTTCACATCCATTTATCATATTTGGAATAGTCATTTCTTCCTCTTCAAAACCTTTAAATTTTGTAATATAATACCCTAATTCCGTTTTATAAATATCGTATTCATTAGGGTTTCCTTCAACTATTTCTTTATCTTCATTTTTATTTCCATTACTATTTTCTTCACTTATGCTCTTTAAAGCATATTTTAAATCCAGAACTATATCATATGAATACTGAATAGCAATTCCATATTCATCCTCTAGCTGTTCAACAAATTTCACTATATCGTCTATGTCATCATTATTTATACTTTCTTTTATACTTTCAATCATACCACACTCATACATAGCAACAAGAATATTAACCTTTCTCTTTTGAGATGGATAGTATTCCATTAATGAACTCTTAAACTGTTTTACACTTTCTAAACAATTTGGATAATAATCAAAAAACTTCTTCAAATCTTCCACAGCACTCATCCTCCCCACAAAAATATATCTATAAATATCTAGTTATTTTTTGTATAAACTAAAATATAAAAAATCCTTTCTAAAATACAACTAGTTAATTTTATTTTATCATTATTTAAAAATATAGTGTATATATTTAAAACAAAGAAAAAAGGAACATCAAATGACATTCCTTTAAACTATCTTTTTTGGTTTTATTTTTAGCCAGGGTTATCAACAAACTCCTCTACTTATTTCTAGTTTTATTTTACATAGGGCTACTAGCAAACACCTCTACTTTATATATTTAAATACTTTTAATTGGAAATATAATTTTTACACAAAATCTATTTTCTGTATAATCTATATTAATCTTTCCATTATATTTGTCAACTGCCATTTTAACACTTTTTAATCCTAACCCATGTATACTACCTAATTTATTTGTTATAATCGTATCTTTATTTTTTAATATTTTATTCTTCTTGTTATTTTCTATTCTAATAACAAAAAAATTATTAGCTATATTTCCTCTTAAATCTATCTTTCTTTCATTAAAATCATTTATTTTCATACTCGCTTCTATTGCATTATCTATTATATTAGAGAAGATGCTACATATATCCATAGGCTCTATAAATTTTATTTTTTCTATATTATAAATATTAATACCAAAGTATATTTTATTTTTTTTACAAATTTCTAACTTTTCCTCCAATATTAAATCTAAAAACATATTCCCAGTTTTTACTATTCTATTTTTATCAATTTTTAATATATCCTCAATATTTTCAATATAAACCATTGCATTCTCATTAGAATCAATAAGATTTTTTATGCAAATTATATGGTTCTTCATATCATGTTTAAGTGATTGTATTCGTTCGGATTCTTCTTTTATTTTTAAATAATACTGATAGTATATTTTTATTTTCTCTTCTAATATTTCTTCATTTTGTTCTTCTTTCTTTTTATCAAATATATTTTTTAGATATAATACAGAAATAATATTATACGCTACTATAATCAGTATTAACGATAATATTACTTTTATCCCTACTACACTTTCTATATCAAACTCAAAATATAGTATTCTTATTGTAGAAATATATATAATCATTATTAGCATTATATTTATTAAAATAGTTGATAAATAATACGAATATTCTTTTTTATAGTTTTTTATCCTTTTGTTTATTTTGTTATACATATATAGAATACTTATTTCTAATACTCTAGCCCAAATAATATAGTGTATTTTATAAAAATCAATATTATTTGATATTATTCCATTTATACCAACTAAATTAATATTTATTTTTATACTTATAATAAAAATTTCTAAACACTGTATAAAGCCCCAATATAGTATTGACTTTAATATTGATTCCCATATATTATATCGATAAATAAAATAGCTTACTATTATTGATATGATAATTGAAAAGATAATTTTTTCAGTAGGAGTGACAATAAATAAATTACTTATTGAAAATATTATTGTAATAAATGTAAGAAATATTTTTTCTTTTTTATTTACAAATTCATTTTTACCTTTTTTTGTTATTTTCATAAAAATATATAAATCTAACATAGAGGTAATCAATATAAATACACTCCAAATAATATAACTATTCATTAAATATCTCCTTTATATATTTTTTACTTTATTCTTTTAATATTTTTATTTTCTATTTTATAAACCTTGTCAGAATACTCTAGAACAATATCTTTATGAGCTATCATTATTACAATCTTATCACCTAAATTTTCTTTAATAGTTTTTAATACTTGTCTTTCAGATTTCTTATCTAGTGATGATGTTATCTCATCAAATATGAAAATTTCACTATCATTACTTAAAGCTCTTGCTATCGCTATTTTCTGCTTTTGACCACCAGATATATTAGAACCATTTTCTTCTATTTCTGTATTTATACCATAATCTAATGATGATATAAATTTATCTAACCCAACTTTTTTACATATTTCAATAACTTCATAATCTTTTAAAATTTTTTTAATATCAATATTATTTCTTAATGAATCGTTAAATATAAATATATCTTGTGTTACTAAACTTATACTTTTTCTTAAATTATTTAAATTTATATTATCTATATTTATATTATCTATAAGAATTTCACCTTCCTTTAACTCACATAATTTATATAGAATATTTATAATACTACTCTTTCCAATACCACTTTCTCCAATAATTGTTGTTATTTCATTTTTTTTAAATTTTATACTTGCATTTTCAAAAATCTTTTTTTCAATTCCTTTGTTTACATATGAAAACGATATATTTTTCAAAAAAATTTCATCAAATTCTATTTTTTCTCTTAATTTTATTCCTTTATATAAATTTTTTATACCTTCTAGCTTCATAATAGAATACACTTTGTTCAAAGATACCTTTGCTTGTTTTGCTTTTGTATTAGCTGTTATAATAGAAAGTCCTGAATTTGTTATTATATTTATATACTGTTGTAATGCAAAAATATCTCCTACTGTCATCATATCATTCTTAATTTTATAACCTCCTATTCCATACATAGAAGCTATAATAATTACATTTATTATTCTACATACTAAAATATTAAAATTTACATATTTATTAATTTTTATATTTTTTTGTAGTATTTCTTTTTCATAAGCAAATATATTAAGTAGCCATTTTATTCTTAAATTACATAGTACTATATTTTTTATATTTGATAAATATGATTCTATTATATTTGAATCTTTACCCTCTATTTGTCTTAAATTAATAGATTCAAGTTCTATTTTTCTTGAATATCTATTCTGAACTACATACATCAATATTTGTAAAATAATTACAAATATAAAAAGATCTGGTTGTATTATTAATGATATCATTGATGCTATTATAATTGTAATTATGTTGTCTATTATTGGAAGTATAAAATCAATCCCATAATTTTCAATTATTGCTAAATCACTTTCTATTGTTTTAAATACATCTCCACTTTTAAAACTTGAATAATATTCACCTGACATCTCCGATATTTTTCTCAATATTTTCATTTTTATTATAATCTTTGTCTTTTTTTTAATAACAGTATAACTATTTAATAGATTCGCATCTAGTATCGCAATCATTGACCCTATAGAAATATATATAATTATAATCCAGATAAGTTTTATTATTTCTATCCCCTTATCCAGAGTAACTAAATTTATTATATTCTTTATTAATTGTGGCATTAATAAATTTAGCACTATAATTATATTAGATAAAACTATAACTTTTATAACCTTCTTTTTATTACTTTTTATTATAAAAAACCAAAAATCAGTAAAATTATTTTTTATCATTTTTTATACCTTTATATTTTTATTTATTAAAAATACTAATGAGTCTATATTATCAATTATTTTTACTGGTAAATTCTCTATATCTATATTTATATCAAAATTCTTATTTATTTCATTTACAAATTTATTTATATTTTCT
>UQCY01000077.1 GCA_900539645.1 uncultured Clostridium sp.
TATTAACTTATATATTATATGTTATAATAGAAATTGATTTGAAATTAAAAAAAAATTAAATCTATTTTTACAAGGAGGATTAAAATGCTCAAACTTTTTTTAACATTTTTTAAAATTGGTGCATTTACTTTCGGCGGAGGTTACGCTATGGTTCCTCTAATCCAAGACGAGCTTGTAAAGAAACAAAAATTAGTCAGCGAGGAAGAATTTTTGGACTATCTTTCTATAGCTCAAAGCTATCCCGGTGTTTTAGCGGCAAATATTTCTATACTTTTAGGTTATAGAATAAACGGCATAAAAGGTGTATTAGTCTGCCTATTAGGTGCAACTATGCCATCATTCTGTATAGTTATAGCTTTAGCGTATTTATATTTTGCTAATTCTTCTTCTAAAATACTCGATGGTTTCTTTAGAGGAGTCAACCCAGTTGTTATCGCACTTATATTATACTCATTCATAAAAATGCTAGAAAAACTGCCTAAGACTAAAAGAAATATAATCTTTTTAGTAGTTTCTTTTGTGGCTGTAGCATTCTTAAATATAAGTCCAATATATTTAATACTATTAGGAGGTGTATATAGCTTATGTCTAAAATAATACTTCTTTTCCTAATATTCTTAAAAATTGGGGCATTCAGTTTTGGTGGTGGCTATGCGATGCTTCCATTTATACAGCAGGAATTTATCAATAAATACCACTTCATAACTAACCAGGAATTTTTAGACTTACTTGCAATTTCTCAGTCAACTCCTGGGCCAATAGCGATAAACAGTGCTACATTTGTTGGTTTTAAAACTGCAGGTTTCTGTGGATCACTTGCTGCATCTGTTGGTGTTGTAATATTCTCACTTGTTGGACTTACAATTATCTCTCATTTATTGGATAAATTTAAGGATAATAAAAAGGTAGAAAACTTGCTTACAGTATTAAGACCTATAACTCTAGGTTTTATACTTGCAGCTGCTGTGTCTTCTGGTAAAGAAATTACTTGGGGGGCATATGATATAATCGCATTTTTAGTTGCGTTATATTTATTAAAAAAAGAAAAAGTTGGATCAATAGCCATAGTATTCATATTTGGAGCAATTGGTATATTGATGGCATTCTTATAAAATTGGAAAAAGAGCAAGTTTATAACTGAACTCCGCTCCACGGTTCCGACGCCTATTCTAACCACTTAGTGGTAGGCGTCTCCAAGTGTCGTATGATTTCAGTTATAAAACTTGCTCTTTTTTACACATTTATAAAAATAGCCATCGATAATATCAACTTGCTCCTGCATATATGGTGTGCAGCTATACTATGTTTCAGAAAATTTTATATGCTGACGCAAAAAGAAGGGTATTGAAATTAACAGCGACAATCTGCAGAACTTTGCATCCTTTTGTTAGCTTGACAAAGCTAACGCTTAAAAAGGAGCAAAGTTCGAAGCCTGGAGCGTTAATTCAATACCCTTCTTTGCGTTTCATATTAATTTTCTTTGTAAACTATAGTTGGCTGTACATCATCGTTTAGTACAGATTCTTTAGTCACTACTACTTTTTCGACATTTTCTTCAGATGGAACTTCATACATAGTGTCCATCATTATGTTTTCAACTATACTTCTTAGACCTCTGGCACCAGTGTTTCTTTCTATAGCTTTCTTAGCTATTTCTCTTAGTGCATCGTCTTCAAATTCTAGCTCAACATCTTCTATGTCGAATAATTTCTTGTACTGTTTTACTAATGCATTTTTAGGTTCTTTTAGTATTGTAACTAATGCATCTTCATCTAGCATATTTAATGTAGCTATTACTGGGATTCTACCTATAAATTCTGGTATTATACCGTATTTTAGTAAATCCTCTGGTAGTACATTTTCGTATATTTTTCCTAAATCTAGGTTTTTCTTGCTTTCTATTTTAGCTCCGAATCCTAGAGTTTTTTCACTAGATCTTCTCTGGATTATCTGTTCTAATCCGTCAAATGCTCCACCTAATATGAATAGTATATTAGTTGTATCTATTTTTATAAATTCCCGGTTTGGATGTTTTCTTCCGCCCTGTGGTGGAACATTAGCTACAGTTCCTTCTAATATTTTTAGAAGTGCCTGCTGAACACCTTCTCCGCTGACATCTCTTGTTATAGATACATTTTCTGATTTTTTAGCTATTTTATCTATTTCGTCTATGTAGATTATACCTTTTTCAGCTTTTTCTACATCATTATCTGCAGCCTGGATAAGTTTAAGAAGTATGTTTTCAACGTCTTCCCCAACGTAACCAGCTTCAGTAAGAGCTGTTGCATCTGCCATAGCAAATGGAACGTTTAATGTTTTAGCAAGTGTCTGAGCAAGTAGAGTTTTACCAGAACCTGTTGGTCCTAAAAGTAGTATATTACTTTTCTGTATATCTACATCATTTTCAGAATTGCTGTATATTCTTTTATAATGATTGTAAACTGCAACAGATAAAGCTTTTTTAGCTTTTTCCTGTCCTATTACATAATCATTTAATATTTCCATCATTTCCTTTGGTTTTGGTAATGAATCGATTGATGTTGTTGCTTCTTCGTTAGCTTCTTCAAATTCTTCTCTGATTATATCTTCACAAAGTTCAACGCATTCATCACATATACAAACATCTGGACCTGCTATTAATCTTCTTACCTGATCCTGAGTTTTTCCGCAGAAAGAGCATTTTAGCTGTTTTTTATCGTCAAATTTTGCCATTAAAATTCTCCTCTCTTATAACGGTTTATTTGTTATAACTTCATCTATTAAACCATAAGCAAGTGCTTCATCAGCTTCCATGAAGTTATCTCTTTCTGTATCAGCCATTATTTTTTCTAGTGGTTGACCTGTATTTTCAGAAAGTATCTGGTTTAATTTTTCTTTCATTCTTATTATTCTCTTAGCCCGGATTTCTATTTCTGTTGCCTGTCCCTGAGCCCCACCTAGTGGCTGGTGTATCATTATTTCACTGTTTGGAAGTGCGTATCTCTTACCTTTTGCACCTGAAGATAGTAAGAATGCACCCATAGATGCAGCCATACCTATACATATTGTACTAACATCTGGTTTTATATAGTTCATTGTATCGTATATAGCCATACCAGCTGTTATACTTCCACCTGGTGAGTTTATGTAAAGATGTATATCTTTATCTGGATCTTCTGCTTCTAAGAATAAAAGCTGAGCTACTATAAGTCCTGCAGTATCATCATTTACCTCGTCACATAAGAATATTATTCTATCTTTTAATAATCTAGAGAATATATCATAAGATCTTTCCCCTCTTCCTGTCTGTTCAACAACATAAGGTACTAATGCCATTTTATGTAACCCCTTTCTTTTTTTGCATTCAATATAAGGCTGCCTAAGATATATAAATATCGCTTTAGACAGCCTTGTTTTTTCAAATATTTATAGACTATTTATAAACTATGCTATAGTAGCATTTTCAACTAGGAAGTCTATAGTTTTTCTAACTTTTAGCTGACCAGCTATGTCTTCTAAATCTTCTGGTCTTAAAGCTTTTTTCATTTCTTCAGCTTCCATTTTGTACATTTCAGCCATTTTAGCTATTTCAGCGTCAACTTCTTCTTCAGAAGCTTCTATGTTTTCTAATTTAGCTATTTCATCTAATACAAGAGTTCCTCTAACTAATTTTTCAGCATCTTCTCTTCTTTCTTCTTTTAATCCATTTAAGTCTTTACCAGTTATTTCTAATAACATTTCCATCTGTAATCCCTGGCTCATTAACTGGTAGTTAAGATCCTGCATCATTCTATCTAACTGGTCTTCAACCATAGCGTTTGGAGTTATGAAGTCAGCTGCTTCAGCTATTTTGTTAACTATTTCTTCTCTTACCTGGTTTTCAGCCATGTTTTCAGCCTGTTTTTCTAAGTTAGCTCTTATATCAGCTTTTAATTCATCTAAAGTTTCGAATTCTGTAGTATCAGCTGCGAATTCATCGTTTAATTCTGGCATTTCTCTAACTTTTATAGAGTTTATTTTTACTTCGAATTTAGCTGGTTTAGAAGCTAAATCTTTTCTTGAGTATCCTTCTGGGAATGTTACGTTAACTTCTACTTCTTCATTTAAAGCTTTACCAACTAACTGTTCTTCAAAGTTGTCTATGAATGTGTGAGATCCTATTGTTAATTCGTATCCTTCAGCGTTTCCACCTTCGAATTCTTCTCCATCAACAAATCCTTTGAAGTCTATGTTAACTATATCTCCATCTTCAACGTTTCTTTCAACGTCTACTAATCTAGAGTTTTTTTCTACCATTCTGTCTAATTCTTCAGCTATCATTTCGTCAGTTACTTCTGGAACATCTTTAGTAACTTCTACACCTTTGTAGTTGTCTAATTTAACTTCTGGTCTAACTTCTACTTCTACAGACATAACTAATCCGTTTTCTTTGCTTATTTCATCTACATCTATAGATGGAGCACCTATTGGAAGTATTCCTGTTTCTTCTACTGCTGGTACGAATACTTCTGGGAATAATGCATCTATAGCATCTCCGTAGAATATTCCTTCACCGTAGTTCATTTCTATTATTTTTCTAGGAGCTTTACCTTTTCTGAATCCAGGTATGCTGTATCTACCTCTAGTTTTTTTGTAAGCTTTTTCAACTGCTCCGTTGAATTTATCGTAGTCTACTGTTATTTTTAAAGTAACTACGTTACCTTCTTTTTTAAGTAATTCTGCTTTCATTTCTTAAAAATCCTCCTAATATACTTTTGATATTACAATTTATGGTATTTGTATCCATCATAATTCTATATAACTATTCAATTATATCACATAACTTTTTTTAAATACAACCTTTCTTATGATTATATTTCAATTATTTGGCTATTTTTTTAGCTTTTTTCAAAAGTCATCGATATTCTTCAAATTAAATTTCTACTTCCTTCACTTTTATATTATCTCCGTCGATTTCTAATATAGCAAATCCTCTTTTGCTTCCCCCTCTTGGAAGAGAAAGACTACCTGGATTTATATAAAGTGTTCCATTTATTACTTCAGAAAAAGTTTCATGCGAATGACCAAATACAACTATATCTGCTCCTTCTCTTTCTGCTTTAGTCTGTAAAAATTTTGTTCCGTATTTTACATCGTATCTATGTCCATGGCACACGAAAAATTTCTTTCCACCAAAGTCAAATAATAATTCATCCTCTGCATCTTCAAAGTCGCAGTTTCCTATAACAGCCATAACATTTACTCCTGTTTCTCCGTAAATATATCTCGCATCCGAGTAGTTGTCCCCTGCGTGAATTATTAAATCACAGTTTTCTAAATACGGAATTGCTTTATCCATATTTCTAACTAATCTATGAGTGTCGCTAACTATACCTATCTTCATTATCTCACAACCCTTTTAATAAATTCTTCTTTCATCTTTTTAAGTGCATTTGCTCTGTGGCTCATACTGTTTTTGATTTCTGGATCTATTTCACCAAATGTCTTATCAAATCCATCTGGCATAAACATACAATCATATCCAAATCCATTTTCTCCATGTTCCTCAAATGTTATCTTACCTTCAACAGTTCCTCTAACAGTGAACTCTTTTCCATCTGGAAGTACAACACCTATTGCACTTACAAATCTAGCAGTTCTATCTTCCATCGGAACATCTTTCATAGCTTCGAATAATTTTACTCTGTTTTCTTCATCAGTTGCATGTTCTCCAGCATATCTCGCTGAATATATACCCGGTTTTCCTCCTAAGCAATCAACAACTAATCCAGAGTCGTCTGCTATAGATATTTTTTTAGTTAATTTTGAAATAGTTCTCGCTTTTATTAATGCGTTGTGTTCAAAAGTTTTTCCGTCTTCTATTATTTCTATTCCGTCTAAGTTTACATCTTTTAAAGACATAACATTGTAGTCGAAATCTTTTAGTATTTCCCCTATTTCCTGTAATTTGTGTTTATTTCCTGTAGCTATTACCACGTCTTTTCCGTAGTCCATACCAAGCACAGCATCACCTATTTCTGGTATTGCAGCTCTCTGTATTTTTATTAGCTCTTTGTTTCCTTTTTCCCCTAATTCTAATAATTTATTTAAATCTTCTCTGCTAAATGGAGCTTCTTCTCCAGTTCCCTGAACTTCTACAAACTCTCCTTTGTCTGTCATTACAAAGTTCATATCCACTTTAGCTGCAGAGTCTTCTTCGTAGCAAAGGTCTAGTATATGCTCGTCATTTAAAACACCTGCACTTATTGCTGATACGAAATTCTTTATAGGAAGTTTTTTGATTTCTTTGTTCTGATAAAGTCCGTAAATTGCCTGTGCTGCAGCGACAAAACCACCAGTTATTGAAGCTGTTCTAGTTCCACCATCTGCCTGAATAACATCGCAGTCAACCCATATAGTTCTCTCTCCTAATAAATCTAAGTCTATAACAGATCTTATTGCTCTACCTATTAATCTCTGTATTTCCTGAGTTCTTCCGTCTATCTTTCCTCTAACAGAATCTCTTATCTTTCTCTGCTGAGTTGAGCTTGGAAGCATTGAGTATTCTGCATTTATCCAACCTGTACCTGTATTTCTTAAAAATGGTGGTACCTTGTCCTCAACAGTTGCAGTACATATTACCTTAGTTTCTCCCATTTCAATAAGCACAGATCCTGCTGCGTATTTTGTAAAATTCGTAGTTATCTTGACTGGTCTTATCTCGTCATTTGCTCTATTTCCTAGTCTTTCCATATTGAAAAATCACCTCTTATTTAGTTTTTATATTAAAATTACTAATTTATTATTTGCTATTTATTACATTCCTAATTCTGATAATACATCTTCCTTGCTTCCCATTTCAGATAATTTTAGGAACATCTCTTCATCAATTACCTTTATTCCTAAATCATTAGCCTTAGTCAATTTTGAGCCAGCTTCCTCTCCAGCAAGTACAAATGTAGTAGACTTACTAACACTCGAAGTCGCTTTTCCACCTCTAAGCTCAATAATCTCCTTAGCCTGATTTCTTTTTAATGTAGGAAGTGTACCAGTAAGAACTATCTTCATCCCTTCAAATAACTGTGGTATGCCTTCAGATTTATCTTCACCTGCTTCAGTATTTACCCCAGCTTCTTTTAACTTCTGAATAACTGCTAAATTCTGCTCTTCTCTAAAGAATTTTACAACACTCTCAGACATAATACTTCCAAACTCCTCAAGTTGCTGTAATCTCTCAACATCGGCGTTCATAATTTCATCTAAACTACTGAAGTTTGAAGCTAGTATTTTAGCTCCTTTCACACCTACAAATCTAATTCCTAACCCATTTATCAATCTCCATAGGTCATTTGATTTTGATTTTTCGATTGCTTTAATTAAATTATCAGCAGATTTTTCTCCCATTCTTTCAAGTGGCACAATCTGCTCTTTTTTTAGATAATATATATCAGAAACGTCTTTAATCAGACCTTCTTTTAGGAATAATGTGATTATTGACTCACCCATACCATCTATGTCCATAGCCTCTCTCGAAACAAAGTGGATCATTCCCCTTCTAATCTGTGCTGGACAAGAGATATTTATACACTTAACTGCAGCCTCACCTTCAAGTCTAACTGTTGGCTCACCACACTCAGGGCAGACACTAGGCATAACAAAGTCCTTCTCATCCCCTGTTCTATCCTCTTTCACAACCTCAACTATCTGCGGAATTATGTCTCCCGCTTTCTGAACTATAACATGGTCAAATAATTTTATATCCTTTTCTCTGATAAAGTCCTCGTTGTGAAGAGTCGCCCTACTAACAGAAGTACCCGCCAGTCTAACAGGCTCAAGTATAGCTGTTGGAGTGATTGTACCTGTTCTACCAACCTCTACCTCTATATCTAAAATCTTGCTCTTCTTTCTCTCAGCTGGGAACTTGTACGCAATAGCCCATCTTGGACTCTTAGCTGTAAATCCCATCTCATTTCTCTGCTCAATGTTGTTTACCTTAACAACCATACCATCTATATCAAATTTTAAACTTCCTCTGTTTTCTGTCCAATACTCTATAAACTCTATAACCTCGTCTATTGATTTACAGATTTTGTAGTTTTCACTAACTGAGAAGCCTAGTTTTTTAAGGTATTCTAATGAATCAGAGTGTGTATCTATACCATCTAATTCGTTGATATTTTCTAGGTTAAATACGAATATATCTAAAGGTCTTTTAGCAGTTAGCTTTGAGTCTAACTGTCTAAGTGATCCAGCTGCTAAATTTCTTGGATTTGCAAATACCTGTAGGTCATGCTCTTCCTGATATTCATTGACCTTTTCAAAGTTTTCTTTAGAAATATAAACCTCTCCTCTGACGATTATCTCTCTCTTATCGTCAATCTTTAGAGGTATGCTCTTTATCGTCATGGCATTTTTAGAAATATCCTCTCCAATTATCCCATTTCCTCTAGTTGCAGCACTTTTAAACTCTCCATTTTCGTAAGTTATCCCTACAGAAAGTCCATCTATCTTAAACTCTACAACATACTCTACATCCCCGTCAGTCATCTCTTTTACTCTTCTGTCAAAATCTCTTAAATCTTCAGCAGAGTATGCGTTTGATAGGCTCAGCATCGGATTTTTATGCGTAACCTGATCAAACTTATCAAGAGCAACACCGCCAACTCTGTTAGAA
>UQCY01000078.1 GCA_900539645.1 uncultured Clostridium sp.
TACAAAAAAATTATTGATTTAGAATAAAAATACAGTGATTAGTTTTTATAATCACTGTATTTTTTTATAAAAAGTAGTTGACAGCTTTAAAAATATGCACAAAAAGACTATAATAATAGTTAAGTTATAGTTTTAATAAATTTTGCAAGCGCAAAAAAATTTAATTTGTAAAAAAATTAAAAAAATAAGAACAAAATTGTTACAAAATCTTTACTTTTCTAACAATTTAATGTAATCTAAATTTAGGGATATATGGTTACATCACTTTGACTATAACTGACTTAAATTGATTAAAGTTTTTCGATAAGGAAGGAGAGAACTATGTTAAAAAAAGAAGATGTTATAAGATATTCAGCAGGAATACATTTTTCTCAGGAAAGATTATTTAATGCATTTTTAAGAGAAAAAGGAATAAAAAATATATCTATATCTAAATTCAGAGTTCTTGAAGTATTATGGAAGAATAAAGAAGAAGGAATTGTATTCAGTGGAATATGCCAGGAAACAGATCTTGCAAAATCAACAGTTTCAATAATGCTTTCAAATATGGAAGAACAGGGGCTAATATATAGAGTAGCCCAGGGAACAGATATTCAGAATGTATTATTCTATCCAACAGAAGAAGGATGCAAATACAAAAATGAATACTATGAAATAATGGACAAAATATACGAAATCATATACGAAGGTGTAAGTGAAGAAGAAAAAGAAGTATATGAAAAAGTATTAACAACAATAACTGAAAACTATAAAAAAAGAATATATAAGAAGAAAAGAAAATAATTACTTATATTAAGAAATATAGACTAAGGTTAAAAACTTAAAACTGAGTTTACTCAAATGATTTATTAAATTTCAATATAGGGTCATTTTTAGAGAGAAGAAATGAGTGTAATAGTTTTAAACTATTAAAAATCTTAATAGGTTGACAATAAGTAAATCCCAAGATATAAATTTTGAAATTTTGTGATTTGAAAAACTTAATAGAGTAAATTTAAGCAGAAAAAGAATGAGATTACGTGTATTGGTGTTTATAAAACTATATATTTGTAAATATTAATAAGGGTAATATTGTTTTATTATTATTAAAAAATAATATATAATTGATTGAACTCGTATATTGCGAAGTGGAAGAGATTGTTACAAAATTGTAACAATCTCTTTTTTAATGTCATTAAAAAAATGAGTAGTAAATAAATGGCATTTTAATATAATTGATAACAAAAAATTATAAAAACAGAAAAAAATAAAAAAAGTACCGTTAAAAAACGGTACTGATTAAAAGCTATTTAGTTTTAATTTAATACATTAATATGTATTTGCGTTTATCTATTTAAATCTGAATTTATTCCTACTATATACCTTTCATTTACTACATAAAGTTTGAATTTATGTACAATCACAATATCTTCGAGATTTTCTAAAACGCTAACAACACGAACACACTTACCTCTTATCTCGGTAGGCAAATCTAACGAATTTTCTAAGTTAATATAATCGTCATACTGATACATAAAATCATCCCCTATATTTATAATGTAAGTTAATTATACTACAAAAAAAAGTTAATTTCTATAATTAAATTGCCAATTTTCAAATGAGAGAGTTACAATTTGGTGAAAAAAGTTTAGTTTAATACATATAAAGATGATTTTGTAGTATAATGTAATAAGTTGTGTGATTGAGTAATATTTGTTGGTAATTTTTTTTAGGAGGATTAAGTATGACAGACAATAAAGAAACAAAAAAATCGACTTCTCAGAGTAAAAAGAAGTCAGCTACAAAAGCTGCAAAGAAAAGAAAGAAAAAACAGCAGCAGAGAATAATTATAATAGGTGCAGTAGTTTTAATAGTTGCAGTTTGTGCGGTACTATTCAATGTACTTGCTGGTAATAATGTGTATGACAAGTCAAATCCAAGAAGTGCGGATTTAACAACTACAACACTTACAGAAATGGTTGAAAATACTTCAAAAGAGGCTGAAAAAGGTCCAGAAAAAACATCAGGAAAAACAGTATATATAACAATAGATGATGGACCATCAAAATATACTGATCAGATGTTAAAAATACTTGAAAAATATAACGCTAAAGCTACATTCTTCATGATAAATGGAAATATGAAAGCTTACCCACAGCAGGTTAAAAACATAGCAAATAGTACAAGTACAGCTGGATTCCACAGTGTAACTCATGATGTAAAACAGTTATACAAAGCTCCAGATGCAGCTAAGAAAGAATTTGACCAGTGCTCTAAAACTTATACAGACATAACTGGAAAAACTTCAAAAGTAATAAGAGTACCATTTGGTAGTAAACCATATACTACACAGGCTTCATATGACAATATGGTGGCTGCTGGATATAAAATCTGGGACTGGAACGTTGATACAAACGACTGGAGAGGAAACGCAGCTCAGATAATGAATGTAGTAAAAACTTATGGAAATGGTCACAATGTAATAATATTAATGCATGAAAAACCACAGACACTAGAAACATTTGATGCTTTAGTAAAATACTATGCTGACAATGGATACGAATTTGCAGCAGTAGGACAGAACGAAAAACCTAAAAACTTCTGGTTACAGAATTTAAGTTTAAACTAAGGAGGAAGGAAAATGTTTAAAAAGAAATTAGCAATAGCTTTAGGTATGGTAGCAGTTCTTTCTCTAACAGCTTGTTCAAAGGGAACTGTAGCCAAAGTAAACGACACAGAAATAACAGCAGATGATTTAAAAGTTGCAAAAGCGATAATAACATCTGTAAACGAATATAAAACAGGAAAAGACGCAGAAGATATGTCTAAAGAAGAAGAGGAAGAGTTAGAAAAAAATGCAGCTACATTCCTTGTAGATAGTGAAGTTGTATATCAGCAGGCAATAGCTGACGGAATAACTGTAAAATCTGAAGATAACGACAGTAGAACATCAGAATTAAAAGAAGCTCTAAAAGAAAATCCAAAATTCAAAAAAGATTTAGAGGACAATGGAGTTACAGAAGAAGCATTAGAAAACTTTATAGCTAAAGACAATGTAATAAACGCATATAGAGATGCTTTTAACGAAAAACAGACTGTATCAGATGCAGAAATAAGCGCTTATTATGCTAAACATAGAGAAGAGTTCAAAAAAGATATGGTAGACGCATCACACATACTATTTGCAACAGTAGATAGAAACCAGAACGCAGTATCAGATGAGAAAAAAGAAGAAATCAAAAAAACTGCAGAAGAAGTTCAGAAAAGAGCAGCTTCAGGAGAAGATTTCGCAGCACTTGCTAAAAAATACTCTGACGACAAAAAAACTGGTGAAAAAGGTGGAGATTTAGGATACTTCACTAAAGATGCAAAAGATGCATTATTTACAAGAGAAGTGTTCAAGCTTAAAAAAGGCGATGTATCTAAATTAATAGCTACTAACAACGGCTATGAAATAGTAAAAATAAACGACATAAAATCTGAAATAAAAGAATTAGATAAATGTAAAGAAGAAATAAAGAAAAAAATATTAGATGAAAAATATATAAAACATGTAGAACAGCTTGTAGAAAAGGCTGAAGTAAAATAAAGGGTTAGATAATTAAGAAGGTGTATTAATTTGAAGTGTAGAGAATTCAGATTCGAAGGAGCGGATGGGAAAGAAATATCTGCTATTAGATGGGAGAATGAAGACGAATACAAGATAAAAGGTCTTGTTCAAATCTCTCATGGAATGGCTGAAAATGCAAAAAGATACGAACGTTTTGCAGAAAAGCTTACAAAATCTGGATATATAGTATATGTAAATGATCATAGAGGACATGGGGAAAGTGAAAAATGTCTTGAGGATTTAGGATATCTTGCTGAAAATGACGGATTCGACATACTTGTCAAGGATATGAAGATTCTCACAGACATAATAAAAGCTGAAAATCAAGGAGTCCCAGTATATCTTTTCGGACATAGTATGGGCTCATTTGCAGCACAGAAATATCTTATAGACTATGCTGATTCTGTAAATGCGATAATTCTTTCGGGGTCTAGCGGAGATTTTGGGTCTGTTTTAAAACTAGCAACACCTGTAATATCATGTGTAGAGCTAGTACACGGAGATAGACATAGAAGCAAATTCTTAGATAAATTGATTTTTGGTGGAAATAATAGACAATTTAAAAATCCTAGAACAGACTTTGATTGGCTTTCTAGAGATGAAAAAGAGGTAGATAAATATATAGCCGATGAAAAATGTGGCTTTATATGTACTACAGGATTTTATAGAGATTTTATAAATGGTCTAAAATATATTGAAGACAAAAGAAATTTATTAAAACTAACTAATCACGTACCTGTTTTAATAATATCTGGAGAAAAAGATCCGGTTGGTAAAAATGGAAAAGGTGTAAAAAACTTGTACGACAGATATATAAAATATGGTTTAAAAGATGTTTCAATGAAGCTATATAAAGATGCTAGACATGAAATATTAAATGAAATTAATCGTGATGAGGTAATGCAAGACATTGTAGAATGGCTTGGAACGAAATAAATAAAAAATTATCTCAAAAGTAATTAAAAAATAAAGAATATAAAAATAAAGTATTGCACTCGGCTAAAATAGTTTGGGTGCAATATTTTTTTGCATAGATTTACATCTCATAAAGTATTATAATATAGATTATAAGTAATAATAATTTTAAACTCGAAAGGAATATAAAATGGGATTAAAGGAATTTGAATTTATAGACAATGCCGTAAATATACTCGATGATATGACTCCTATGCTTTTAGACATAGCAGATGAGATAGAAACATACTTTGAAAAGATACTTCAAGAAAAAGAACAAGAATATATAAGTATGTCATCTAGAGTCAAATCAGAATCTAGTTTAAGAGAAAAGATAATTAGAAATAGATACCTAGTTAAATTTGATGCTGCGTCAGAAATGATGGACTTTTTACCAGATTTAATAGGAATAAGAATAGAGTGCAGATTTATTGAAGAGGAAAACAAGGTTTACAGAGCTATTAGAAGATATTTTAATAAAACAGATGATAAAGTATACTACTACAATAAATCAAATAAAAATATACAGTTAAAACTTTCTGAAAAACAGCCGTGCAGACAGAAAAATGGATTTGAAATTTATAAAATTGACGGAATATACAAAATACTTAACAGAAATATAAACTTTGAATTGCAGATAAAATCAATGGTAAATGTATTCTGGGGTGAAATAGAACATAAGGTTATATACAAAAATAACACATATCTTCTACAGGATGGATTTATAAAGGATATGATGAAGACTATAAAGCAAAGCCTTACAATGATAGATAAACAGCTTCTTAGCCTTTATAAAACGTTCCACACACCTCATGTATTCAATCGGGATATAAGTAGGAGTGAAATAGAAAAACTATTTGCTAAGTTTGTATATGATATATTCTCACAGAAAATGCTACAGAGCATAGGATTTATAGTTGACTTTAAAAAACCATGTGAAACTATAATCAGCTATTCTCTTGATAAGGTAGAATCTGAAGAAAAAATTCCGGAGTATATGCTTAGTGAATTTAGTATGTTTGGACAGATTGTAACTAAAGAAATAGATTTTAATTCTGAGATAGAATTTGAAAGAGAGCCAGTATTTAGAAGAGCATTTGGGGAGAGACTTGGAGCAATGTTTAGAAAAAGACTTAATACAGAATTCCCATGGAATTTATTCTTCAGAATACTATTTGAAATAGAGCCTTGTAGCAATACAGGAGATTTTGAAAACTTTATCTACTATATAAGAGATACTGTATTAGGTGGAGAGGCTAGAAATGAAATAAAAGATAAATTTGGAAGAGAAGAAGGAAACAAAATAATAGACGATATATACGATGTAATAGGTGATTTCTTTGAAGAGGTAACAGGAATAGAAATACTTTACAAAGAAACATTGGATAAAATAGCAGCTACAACAGACGATGTAGTAATATACATATGTGAAAACTACGATAGCTGTGAAGAGTTTGAAAATGAAATAGGTGAATTTGAATCAGTATTCAGCGAAAAATTAAGAGATATCCTAGATTAGGATTATATGTTATAATTTAAAATGAAAAAAATAATAAAAAGTAAATAATAATCAGGAGTGTTTAAAATGAAAAATAAAAAGGTGGTTGAAATATACGAAAAAAATTGCATATGTTTAGAAAATCAAAAAATTAATATAAGATTTATAAATTGATTTTAGGATAGAGGATTAATGCTAGATAGATACGGTAGAGTAGTTGACTATCTAAAAATAGCTATAACAAATAGATGCAATTTACAATGTGTGTATTGTAAACCAGCAGACACAAAATACAGACCTGATTATATAAATGACGTACTAAGCGCTGAAGATATAAAATTTTTAATAAAAGCATTTGCTGAAAATGGAATAAAGAACATAAAATTTGTAGGTGGTGGAGGAGAGCCGACACTACATCCAAATCTACCAGACTTTATAAAATGTGCAAGAGATTGTGGAATAAGAGATATATCATTAACTACTAACGGTACAACTCTTGTCAGGTTAGCACAGAGGTTAAAAGATAGTGGTCTTACAAGTGTAAATGTGAGTATAGATTCCCTTAAACAGTATAAATACCACGCTGTAACGAGAAATGGTAATTTAAACGAGGTATTAACAGGGATAGATTCATGTCTTAGATTAGGAATGAAAGTAAAGATAAACTGTGTTGCTATAAACGACTTCAATGACAATGAGATTATAGATTTTATACAGATATCAAGAAGGATACCAGTAGATGTGAGGTTTATAGAATTTATGCCTTATGGAGAGGCTAAAGCTATATACAATAGAGGACACTACGATATAAAATCTGTAATAGAAGAGCTTCCAGGTATAAGACAAATAGAAAACACCGACAAAGGAAGTATAGCAAGCTATTACAAGGTAAAAGGATCTAAGGGAAGAATAGGTGTAATAACACCTTTAGAATGCTCTTTCTGCAATAAATGCAACAAGATAAATGTAACAGCTGATGGTATGATGAGGCTGTGCATACACTCAAAAAGTGAAATAGACCTAAAACCTTACTTGAATAAACCGTATTTATTTAATGAAAATATTCAAAAGCTGATATGGATAAAACCAAGACACAACGATCTTATAAAAAGACAATTTGTAAAAAATGATTTAAAAGTTAATAAATAAAAAAATACAAAAATACAAGACACTTATCGAGAGGTAGGTGTCTTTTTTATGCGAAAATATAATTTTTCAGATGAAAATAAGTCTAGTTAAATCAAGGATTGTAGGAGTTGTTGATAAAAGAAAATAGAAAATGATAAATAAATGATACTAATTATCAAATAAAAGCTTGCTTTAAATTTATCTCTGTAGTAATATAATAAACATAGAAAACAATAACGATAATCAATATCGATAAAGACGATAAATATAAATAAAATTGGTACAGAGAGGAGAATATAAAATGAATATATCATGTCTAAGATGCAGTATAAAAGGAAATATAGGGCTACAGTGTTCTTTAGTTTTATCAGGGATAAAACCTTCAAACTTATTAATATACAACAACCATTGTGAAGGGTGCATATCAGAGGAGCTAAGAAATACTGGAGCAGAACATATGAAATTATATACTGGCAAAAATGACTCTGTATCAATAATTTTTAACAGAGAAAAGCTAGAGGAAGCACTTCTAGATGAGGAAAACATAGAATTTATAAAACAGTATGGTTATAAGAATTTTGATGTAAATTCTGTGATTGAAAAATTATCAGGTAGATACACTGAATTTAAAGAAGGAAAAGCTGAGTTTCCTCATGAAATGGGGATAGTTCTTGGATATCCACTAGAAGATGTTTCAGGGTTTATAGAAAATAATGGAAAAAATTATCTATACTCTGGCTATTGGAAAGTCTACAAAAATGCTGAAGAAAAAATTCAGCTATTTAAAATATATAAAGATATAAAGAAATATTTTGTAGAACAAATTGAAAACGGCAAACAGATACATCAGATTTGCTCTGAATGTAGAGAATTTGCTGTAAGAGCTGCATAAATCAAAAGAATATATAGAATGTAGCTAAATAAAAATTTTATCGACTCAAAGGAGGAATAGAAAGATGGTTAAAGTTGTTTACTGGAGTGGAACAGGAAATACAGAAAGTATGGCTAATATGTTAGCTGAAGGGATAAAAGAAGTAGGAAATGAAGCGGCGTTATTTAACGTTTCTGATATAGATAAAGATACATTACTAGAAGATACAGTATTTGCACTAGGTTGCCCATCTATGGGAAATGAAGAACTAGAAGAAGGAGAAATGGAGCCATTTGTTGAAGAGTTAGAAGCTGGATTATCTGGCAAAAAAGTTGCTCTATTTGGATCATATGGATGGGGATCTGGAGAATGGATGGAAATTTGGTCTGAAAGAATGACAAATGCTGGAGCTGAAGTATTAGGTACAGTAATAAGTAACGAAGCACCTACAGCAAGTGAAGAAAAAGAATTAAAAGAACTAGCAGATAAATTAGTAAAAGCAATATAATAAAAAATAAAATATATCTCAGAAAAGCATCCCAAAAGAGAGTAATTAATCTCAATAGGGGGTGCTTTTTCTTTTA
>UQCY01000079.1 GCA_900539645.1 uncultured Clostridium sp.
AAATTATATATCAGGTGATCTTGAGACATCAATACAGAAATCTTTCTTCAAAAGAGATGAGTTGTTTGATATATATGGATTAGTTACATTAATTATTAGTCCCAATGAGATTCTGGATAATAATTCGCAAACAGTACGATTGACAGATGGGAGAATCGTGCTGCCAAGACCCGAAAATGATTTGAAATATCAAAAGGAGCAACTCAGCTTTTTGGCGGAACACTGTATAGATAATAATATAGATTCTAAAATTGTTGAAGATTCTCAAAAAAAACATCCTATATCTTTTTCAAAAGTAAACGATATCAGTTTTTGTATAGATGATAATAATTTGCAAGATTTTGACACTCTTATTTATAATTTCGAAAATAAGATTATTTCTGAATATTATAATAAATATAAAAGTAGTTACAAAATTGCTGAAATTTTAGGAATTTCGCAATCAAAAGCTAGTAGACTTATAAGAAAGCATGTAAAAAAATGATACCTAAAATGACTTTTTTGTCTACATAACCTTGTAAAATGCAACTTTTTCTGCTATTATATTAGTAAAGAAATGCAGTTGACATTTCTTCTCACAAATCATTTTATTTGTGTAAGTCTAATGTTATACAAACTTCTCTACTTGGGATGTTTGATACTTTAGATGAAAAATTTTTTACGAGGTGCAGAGAAAAAATATGTTAATGAACACACACTTTCAGATTGCTAAATCAGTGTTAGAAAATATGGATGAAAAAAAGGCAGTATTAATAAGTGAAAAGAACTTCGTGTACGGCAACGTTAAGCCAGATGCGTTTTCAAAATATAAATTAAAAAAGCATTATATGGAAGAATCTTTCAACATGATTATAGAAAAGATTAAGTACTTATGTAGCTTAACTCTTGAGTCTTTATCAAAAGTATTTTCTACTAGCAGACTAAGCCAGGAACTAGGTGTTATATGCCACTTCTTATGTGACTTCTTCTGTGTTGCTCACAGCGAAAGATGGGAGTTCAAACACAGCATGAATAAACACGTTATATATGAAAGAGAGCTTGCTGCTAAAGCTAAAGAAACTGATTTAGTAAAAATCAAAGGCGACAGAGATATAAAAGAAGGAGAATTCGAATCTTTCTTCAATACTCTTTACAGCCAGTACAAAAGTAATGGGAATTATATAGAAAACGATCTGAAGTTTTCTACTTACGTTTGCAATAGCGTTACTGATTTTGTATTAGGAAGCATCCTTTCTAATAGTAATGCAAATGCAGGTTTACAGATAGCATAAACTAATCTTTATACTATGAATTTTCGGGGATCGAGCACGGATCCCCTTTTTATTTTACAAATAAAAAGAGTGATATCTAGTATTTATAATACATTACATAGATTATCACTCTTTATATTTTATAATTATTTTATTTTAGATATTATTTCTAATGCCTCAGCTACATTATTTACAACATATTTAGCCACTGCTTTTACATCTTCTCTTGCATTTGCCATAGCAAATCCATGCTCAAAACCAGCTATCATACTCATATCATTAGGAGAATCTCCTATTGTCGCAACTTCTTTTGGATCTACTCCTTCTTTTTCAACAACGTATTCTATCGCTTTATTCTTAGCTACACCTTTTGGCACTAAGTTTATAGTATTTTCACTAGAGAAATAAATATCTAGTTTATCAGAAAATTTTTCCTTTAACTTAGCTTCTATCTCTTCAAGTTCTTCTGGATGGTTAGAAGCAAATCCTATATTGCCCACCTTGTTGTCAAAGCTTTCTCTATTTGCAAAATCTGGCTCTACTATAAAATCATTAGAATAAGAGTTGAATGCACTTCCATTGTTTAGCACAAGCATATTCCCATCAAATTTAAAGTATATTTCGGCTTCCATCTCTTTTACAGTCTTTATTTCTTCATATTCTTTTATTACTTCTCTTACTAAATCATCACTTAAAGTTCCAGTAAATATTAGATTTAATTCACTATCATATATATATGATCCATTTTCTGCTATGAAATATCCATTTAGAGATATATCATTTTTTACCATTTCATATCCCTGTCTAAATATTCTTCCTGTAGCTATATTGAAAATTCTTCCACTTTCTTCTATTTTCTTTACAGCTTTTGCATCTTCTTCACTAACCCCCTTGTGATAAAGAGTTCCGTCTAAATCACAAAATACATATTTTATCATAGTTTATTTACTTCCTTTTCTTCAGTTTCTTTCAAAAATTTGATTTATAGTATTATTCTATTAGAACAATAAATTTATTATTTTAGTGTTTTTTTACAATTCTTCAAGCATACTTTTTAAATCTATTAATATCTGTCTTACTGCTCTACGTCTTACCTTCTGTCTATCTCCTCTAAAGTTATTTTTTCTTACTTTAGTTTCTCCATTTATAGATATCGCAGTATAAACTAGACCAACTGGTTTTTCATCTGTTCCACCACCAGGCCCTGCAACACCTGTTGTAGATAATCCTATATCTGCCCCAAGTCCTTTTCTTATACCTTCTGCCATTTCTGTAGCTGTCTGTGGACTTACTGCCCCGTATTTTTCAAGAGTTTCTTCAGATACACCAAGTCTTTTTACCTTTGCAGCGTTAGAGTATGTTACACATCCTTCAAGGAATACATCAGATATTCCAGGGTAGTTTATTAATGTCCCAGCAACTAAACCACCTGTACAAGATTCAGCTGTTGCAATAGTTAAACCTTTTTCTACAAGCATTTTAGCAACAGTTTCTTCTATTTTAGAATCTCCGTCTACTAACTCTTCTCCACCTTCTGCGTAGATATATTTTCCAACTCTTTCTCTAATCTCTGCAACCTTTGCATCTAATAACTCTTTTGCCTCTTCATCATTTTTTGCTTTAGCAGTTATTCTTATAAGTACTTCCATCTCTTTTGCATAAAGCGCAACAGTTGGATTAGTTTGATTATCTAATATATCCTCTATTTCTAATTCAAGAGCTGACTCACCTATTCCATTAAATCTAAGTACTCTAGAAACTAGCATACTATCTGTAAACTGCTGTAAAAATGGTCTAACACTTTCATTAAACATAGCTTTCATTTCCCAAGGTGGTCCAGGCAATACTATTATTCTCTTGCCATCTTTTTCAAATATAGCTCCTGGTGCAGTTCCGTTGTTGTTTTTTAGAACTGTAGCTTCTACTGGAAACATCGCCTGTTTTTTATTATTTTCTGGAATTGGTTTATCTGGTGCAAATTTCATACATCTATCTTTTATGTACTCCCAAGATTCTTCGTGAAGCACCATTTCCTGTCCAAAATATTCTGCTGCCATTTCTTTAGTTAAATCGTCTTTAGTTGGTCCAAGACCTCCAGTTGTTATAACTAAATCGCTTCTTTTTAAAGCTTCATCAAAACATTCTAATAATCTCTGTGGATTATCTCCAACTGTACTCTGATGGAATACTCCTATTCCAAGTGCAGCCAATTCTTTTGATATATACTGCGCATTTGTGTTTACTATATCTCCAAGTAATAATTCTGTTCCTACTGATATTAATTCTGCTCTCAAATATTTCACCTCATTTTTTATAATGTATACAATAAATTTTATCAGAATAATTTTACTTTTTCAAATCACTAAAGTTAAATATACATCATTTTTTTAATTTATTAAATTTATATATTCTTTTTCATTTGTCATAATTATAAAAAGATGTAATAGAACCACTACATTGTTAAAGTTGATGTATTGCGGTTCTTTTTAATATTATTATTTGACAATATAATAATAGTTAGGTGATTAATGAATATTTTATTTTTAGAAATTACTTTAATTTAATAAATAGATTTTAACAAATCAAAAGGAGTGAATAACTTTGAAAAAGAAAATAGCAGTAGTGATGGGTGGAATATCATCAGAAAGAGAAATATCTTTAAAATCAGGATCAGGAGTTTTTGAAAGCCTTGATAGAGAAAAATACGAACCTATAAAAGTTGTAATAAATGAAAAAACTGATATAATAACAAAAATACCAGATGACGTTGATTTTGCTTTCCTAGCACTTCATGGAAAATTTGGTGAAGATGGCTGTGTTCAGTCTGTATTAGAAACTAGAGATATACCTTACTCTGGATGTGGACCACTAAGTAGTGCAATGTGTATGGATAAAAATATATCTAAAAAAATATGCAAAGCCTCTGGAATACCGACAGCAGATTGGATTACAGTTAAATCAATAGAAGAAATAGACTACGATAGAATAGAAGAAATGGGATATCCAGTATTTGTTAAACCAAATTCTGGAGGATCAAGTGTTGCTACTTTTATGATAAAAGAAAAAGCAGGGATAGAAGACGCTGTTAGACAAGGACTTGAAGTAGATACTGAAGTAATGATAGAACAGTATTTACCAGGTGAAGAATGTACTTCATTCATACTTGACGGTGAAGTATTCCCTACTGTTTCTATAAAATCAGAACAGGAATTCTTTGATTTCGAAGCTAAATACTCTTCAGATAACGGAGCCGTTGAAGAAGTTGTTTATCTTGAAGAATCTCTTCAGAATAAATTAAATGAATACTCAAAAATGTGTTGGGACGCTTTCAATTGTAGAGCTTATGTAAGAGTTGACTTTATAATAAGCGATGGTGTTCCTTATGTTCTTGAGCTTAATACTCTTCCAGGACTTACAGCTACTAGCTTAATACCAAGAAGTGCTGCAGCTAGAGGAATTTCTTACTCTCAGCTGTTAGACAAATTAATAGCTTGCTCTCTAAAATAATATTCTATATAGTATTAGAAAAATGGGACTGTTGCAAATTTGCACGGTCCTATTTTTTTATGTATTCTATTTTATTTACTCTAACTTTATTTTCTAAAGTATAATATAATAGTAATTGAGATTAATGATTTTTATAATTACTTTGAAATAAAGTTTTTAATAATTATTTTTCAATTTATAAAATATAAATTTATTTTTTGAGGGTGATAATTTGATTTTTTCAGATTTTAAATTGGAAGGCAATCTTCCTATATACATACAAATCAAAAATTATTTAAGTTCTCTTATTAATAAAGGACTTCTTCCAAATGGCAGTAAACTTCCATCTACAAGGGAGCTTTCAAAAATACTAGATGTCAGTAGAAATTCAGTTATCGCTGCATATGACGAACTAAAAGCTGACGGCTTTCTATATTCTGTGAACGGAAAGGGAACATTTGTAAACTCAGAAAAACTAATATCTTCATCTGATTGGAATATAGATTGGGAAAGTCTTGAAAATAGTTTTTCAAAAACTGCAAATGAGCTTGATATAGTAAAAAATGAGATTCCCTGGAGTTCTGATCTAATTTCATTTAAAAGTATCTCTCCAGATGGAGATTTATTTGATATGGATGAATTTAAAAAGTCCTTTATGAGTAGAATTTCTGTTGAAAGCCATAAATTACTCAATTACGGATATGCTCAGGGTTATAAACCTTTGATAGATTTTTTAGGTGAGTATATGAAGAAAAAAGGGTCCTTTTCTAAATCTAAGACAACATTGGTTACAAATGGTTTTACTGAAGCATTTGACCTGATACTATCTTCATTTACAAAGCCCGGTGATATGATATTATGTGAAAATCCAACGCACAATACTTCTATAAAAATCATGAGAGCTCATGGAATAGATATAAAGGGTGTAGACATTGGCAAAGATGGACTAAACTTTGATATGCTTGAGAATATTTTAGAGGAAAATGGAGATTCTATAAAATTTGCATATCTTACACCTTCATATCACAATCCAACGGGAAGTGTAATGCCACCAGAAAGCAGACTCAGATTCTACAATCTTATGAAAAAATACTCTATTCCTATCATTGAAGATGGATTCAATGAAGAACTATTATATTCAAGTTCGCATATATTCCCTCTTTCATCATTTGATACATCTGGAAATGGGGTAATATATATAGGTAGTTTTTCAAAAATACTTTTCCCGGGAATGAGAATTGGATGGATTTATGCAGACAAAAAAATTATAAACAGGCTATTAAGTGTAAAACGTTGTAGAAATATACATACTTCATTCTTAGATCAAGGAGTTCTTTTTGATTATCTAAATAGTGGAAAATTTGAAAAGTATATAAAAAAAATAAGAAAAGTCTATGGAGAAAAATTTAGTGTTGCTCGTAAATATGTCGAAAAATATATCGACAACGAATATATTTTAGGCGATGGAGGGCTACATATTTTTATAAAGCTAAAAGGTATTGATGCAAGAGAACTTTTAGATAGGTGCTACAATAAAAAGGTTATATTTATGCCTGGAGATATATTCTTTACAGATAATAGTGGATATGATACCCTAAGACTTGGGTTATCTAGGCTTTCACTTGAAGATATTGAAAAAGGTATAAAAATAATCGGTGAAACTATAGATGAAATGAACGAAGAAAATAAATAATTAGCAAGGAGATATTATGAATTTAATTACGTTTGAAAATATATGTAAAAGTTATTCAGAAAAAAAATTAATAGAAAATCTTTCTTTTGGTATAAATGACGGTGAAAAAATTGGTCTTATTGGTGTAAATGGAACTGGTAAGTCTACTCTTTTAAAAATTGTCGCTGGTGTAGAGGAAATAGACAGCGGTAAGATAACAAAAGCTAATAAAGTGAGAATAGAGTACCTTCCTCAGAGCCCAGATTACGATGAAAATGCAACTGTTCTTGAACAGGTTTTCAAAGCTGAATCAAAGGAATTAAACCTTCTTGGAAGATATCAAGATTTATTAAAAAAATTAGAGAAAGAATACTCTGATAAAGTTAATGACGAACTTATAAAAGTTCAGGAGCAGATAGATACAATGAATCTTTGGGACTTAGAAAATGATGCTAAAGCTGTCCTTACAAAGCTTGGGATAGACAACTTTGACCAAAAAGTTTCTGAGCTTTCAGGTGGTCAGAAAAAGAGAATTTCTCTTGCATCTGCACTTATAACACCTTGTGAGCTACTAGTGCTTGACGAGCCTACCAACCACTTAGACAGCGATACAATAGACTGGCTTGAAGAATATCTAAACTCAAGAAAAGGCTCTCTATTAATGATTACACACGATAGATACTTCCTTGATAGAGTTACAAACAGAATCCTTGAACTAGACAAAGGTAGATTATTTAGCTATGAAGGAAACTACACTCTATTCTTAGAGAAAAAAATGGAAAGACTTCAACTTGAGTCTAGTATGGAAGATAAGAGACAGAATCTTATCAGAAATGAGCTTAAATGGGTTAAAAGAGGTGCTCGAGCTAGAACAACTAAACAGAAAGCTAGACTTCAGAGATTTGATGAGCTTGTAAATCGTGAGGTTATAAAAGAAGACGAAAAAATAGATATCTCTGTGGCATCAAGTAGACTTGGTAAAAAAATAATCGAAATAAAAAATATATCTAAAAGTTTCGATGGTAAAAAAGTTATCGACGATTTAGAATACACTCTTGCCAGAACAGATAGAATTGGTATTGTAGGTAAAAATGGACTTGGTAAATCTACCCTTATAAATATTTTAAATGGTAAATTACAGCCAGATAGCGGTACTATTGAAATAGGTGAAACTGTAAAAATAGGTTGCTTCTCTCAGGACGACTCTCATATGGATCCTAGTATGAAGGCCATAGATTATATCAAAGAAGAAAGTGACTATATAACAACTGCTGATGGAACTAAAATCACAGCATCTATGATGTGTGAAAGATTCTTATTCAATGGTACTCTTCAGCATACTATGATAGAAAAATTATCTGGTGGTGAAAGAAGAAGACTTCACCTATTGAGAGTTCTTATGGGCGCTCCAAATGTACTTTTGCTTGACGAACCTACAAATGACCTTGATATAGAAACACTTAGCAGACTAGAAGACTATCTTGATGAATTTGACGGTGTTGTAATAACTGTATCACACGATAGATATTTCTTAGATAGAATATGTAACAAGATTTTTGCCTATGAAGGAAATGGTAGAATCTTTATCTTTACAGGAAACTACAGCGATTATACTATTTTTAGAGAAATTCAAGGAATTGAATTTGAAGACGATAAACCAGAAAAAGTTGTTGAGCCTAAGAAAGAAAAAGAGAAACCAAAATCTGATAAAAAGACTAAGTTCTCTTATAAAGAACAGAAGGAATATGATTCAATTGATTCTGATATAGAGCAGTTAGAAAAGAAAATAGCTGCACTTGAAGAAAGTACTGCAGTTTATGCTACTGACTTCACAAAACTTCAGGAAATAATGAATGAAAAAGCTGAACTAGAAAAAGAACTTGAATATAAATATGAACGCTGGGAATACTTAAATGAATTAGCAGAAAGCTTCCAGTAAAATAATGAAAATAAAAAGACTGTCCCCTACTCCAGGCTTCGACGACTCACTCTTTAGAGTAACACATTTCAAAGTCGTGAGCCGTCTCCAGATTGTCGTTAGGGTGACAGTCTATTTTATTTTCATAAGTTTTTCTGAAACAGCTTTTACATATTTCATTTTGCGTATTTAAACTTCAGGATCACTTGAGAGGTAGTTACAATTTATTCTTCACCTATTCAAGTGAATA
>UQCY01000080.1 GCA_900539645.1 uncultured Clostridium sp.
TACTTGGGGCGAAGGCCCCTGGGAGAGTAGGACGTAGCCACGTAATCTTTTTTTTATGCAAAAATAGCTCTTAAAAAAATTAAGTAGAATGTATATATAAAATTATTATATATACATATTAAAAAATATTATAAGTAAATATTTAATATAGTATAGATTTTTTACATAATAGATAATATAATTTAAAATAGGAATATATATTATATAAAATCGATAAATTTGTTGCACAAAAATTGAATTTATAAAATATTATTGAGGAGGATAAAAATGAAATTTGCAAAAAAACTTTCGGCAATAGTTTTATCAGCAGCTCTTTTATTAACAGGTTGTTCTTCTGGAGAAAACCAGAAAGAATCATCAAGAGAAGACAAATATACAAAAATGTCTTATGAAGAAGCATTAAAAGAAGCTGAAGGAACAACTGTAACATTCTATGGTTGGGGTGGATCTGATCAGACAAACAACTACATAGATAAATACATTGCTCCAAAATTAAAAAAAGAACATAATATAACTGTTAAAAGAGTTGGTATGAATATAGATGAAATATTAAACAACCTTCAAAACAGTGTACAGGCTAACGAAGAAAAAGGTAATATAGATGTTATATGGATAAATGGAGAAAACTTCTATACTGCCAAAGAAAATAACTTATTATTTGGACCATTTACAGAAAAACTTCCAAACTTTGAAAAATATGTAAATGGTGATGCTGACGATACAAAACTAGACTTTGGATATCCTACTGATGGATACGAAGCACCATTTGGAAAAGCACAGGTTGTTATGGAATATAACTCAGATAAAATAGGACCAATAAAAAATGCGGATGAATTATTAGAAGCTGCTAGAGCTAATCCTGGTAAATTTACATATCCAGCATTACCAGACTTTACAGGTTCTGCATTTGTAAGAAATATAATATATGAAAAAGTAGGTTATGATAAATTAAAAGATATAGATCCAACTGATGAAGAGGCTGTAAGAGAAGCTATAAAACCAGCTATGGACTATCTAAAAGAATTAAAACCATACCTTTGGAAAAAGGGTGAAACATATCCAACTGACTCAACTCAGCAGGATAATATGTTTGCAGATGGAAGCTTATACTTCAATGTAAGTTATAATCCAAACCATGCATCATCACTAATAAGTAATGGAACATACCCTGAATCAACAAAAACTTGTGTATTTGATAAAGGAACAATAGGAAATACTCATTTCCTAGCAATAGCTAAAAATGCTCCAAACAAAGCAGGTTCAATGGTAGTTATAAATGAAATACTAGGATTTGAATCTCAGATGGAAAAATACAAACCAGAAGTTTGGGGAGACTTACCAGTACTAGATAATGAAAAACTTTCTGAAGAACAGAAAGCTACATTAGACAGTGTAGAAATAGGAACTGCTACATTACTTCAGAGTGAATTACTTTCAAAAAGACAGCCAGAACTACCATCAGCAATAGTTCCTGTAATAGAAAAAATATGGACTGAAGAAATACCAGGTAAATAATTATAAATTAATGATAAAAAAATAGAATAATAAATAAAACTAAAGGATATTCGTTTTTTCGAATATCCTTTGTGCTATATTGGAAAAAATAAATAAGAATATAAATAATTATAAATTAATAAATAGGAGAAAAGAATGTCTAAAAAATCAAAATATAGACCATACTTGGAAACAATGCCAGTTGTAGCACTTCTATTATTTGTACTAGTATTTGGGATTTTAGGAGCTTTTGTACAAAGCTTGGGGTATTTTCCATTTATAGGTATGAAAGAAATAACATTAGAATACTACACTAAAATATTTACAAATTCTAGTTTCTTAAAAAGTCTATCATTTACGTTATACATAAGTGCAATATCGTCGATAATAGCCGTTGTACTTGGAATAATAATAGCTAGTTTGATAGTTTCTTTAAAATCTAAAAAAGAATATATATACAAAATTCCAATAGTAGTACCACACATAACAGTTGCTCTATTTGCAATAACATTCTTATCGGACTCAGGATTTTTTGCGAGAATACTTTATAGCATGGGAGTAAAAAATGCACAAGAAATATTTTCAAATATACTATTTAGCTCAAATGGAATCGGAATAATACTAGCATATATATGGAAAGAAACACCATATGTTATGCTGACATGCTTGGCAGTACTAAAAAGACTTAGTAGCAAACATGAAATGGCAGCAATAAACTTAGGTGCATCTAAATGGTACGCATTTAGAAAAGTAACACTTCCGATGCTACTACCTACAATACTATCTGTATTCACAATAATATTCTCGTTCTCGTTTGGATCATATGAAATACCAATGTTACTAGGGGCAACAGTACCAAAAGTAATAGCAGTTCAAGCATTTATCGAATACCAAAATCCTATGATGACAAATAGACCATATGCTATGGCTATGAATATGGTAATAATAGCATTTTGTGTATTATTCGTACTATTATTCAATACAATTATCAAAAGAATTGTTATGAATGAAAAAAATTAAAAAACTTTAGAATAAAGTATAAAAAAGGAGAAAAAATATGAATTGGAAAAAACTTACGATGAAGCTACTTCTAGCCTTATCTATACTTTCTATTATAATTCCAATACTATCCATGATACTGTGGTCCTTTACAAATAATTACATATGGCCGGATATAATGCCTACAAACTTTGGAGTTAGAGGATGGGAATATGTAATACAAAACAGCGACAGAGTAATCCATACACTAAAAAACAGCATATTCATATCTCTAATGACTACAATAATAACAATAGCAATATCAATTCCATGTGCAAAAGCATTAGCATTTGAGAATTTTAAAGGTAAAAAATTTGTAGAAATGTTAGTATTCTCACCAGTGATAATACCACCAGTATCTATAGGAATGGGACTAAACATAGAATTTATAAAAATGGGCCTTGCTGGAACGTACTTAGGGATAATACTAGTGAGTATAGTCCCTTGCATACCATATGCTGTAAATATGATAAAAGATGTATTTTTAATAACTGGAAGAGGATACATAGATCAAGCATATACACTCGGTGCAAGCAAAAAAGATGTATTTCTAAAAATAGTTGCACCAATGATAATGCCTGGAGTAATATCAGCTGCAATGATGTGTTACATTGTATCATTTAGCCAGTATTTCCTTGTATATTTAATAGGCGGTGGAAAAATAATCACATTTACAATGGAAATGTTCCCATTCATACAATCAGGGGATAGAATGTTGGGATCTGTTTACGGATTGATATTCATAGCTAGTACAATAGTACTTCTTATAGCTATGGAATATATAATGAAAAAAATGTACAAAAACGAGCTAGAAGATTATAAATATATCTAAAGTTATAATATAAAAATTAATCACAAAAGAATATAAATATAGAAAATAGAGGAATAAAATATGTATAAACTTGAATTACAAAATATACAAAAAAAATTCTCTAATAAAAATGTATTAGATGGATTAAACTTACAAGTAAAAAAAGGTGAAAGAATAAGTATACTTGGCCCATCTGGATGTGGGAAAAGTACAACGCTTAGCATAATAGCGGGTCTAATTGATGATTTTGAGGGAAAAGTAATCTTAGATGGAGAGGACATAACATCAAAAGCCGCAAACAAAAGAAATATAGTTATTGTAAATCAGGAAAATCTACTATTCCCACATATGAATGTATATGAAAACATAGCATTTGGACTTAGAGTTAGAAAAAAGAGCAAAGATGAAATAGATAAAAAAGTAAAAGATCTTTTATCTGACATAGGACTTGAAGGATATGAAAAGAAAAAAGTATCTATGATTTCTGGTGGGGAAAAGCAGAGAGTTGCACTTGCCAGAGCATTGGCAGTAGAGCCAGAAGTATTATTATTAGATGAAGCATATTCTAGCCTTGATACGAATCTTAGAGAAAGAATGAGGGAATTGACAATAGGACTTCAGAAAAAACATAATACAACTATGATTTTAGTTACTCATGATAAAGAAGAAGCTATACTATTTAGTGATAGAATTGCCATAATGTTAAATGGAAAACTTGAGCAAATAGACTATCCAGAAGAAGTCTACACTAATCCTAAAACAAAAGCAGCAGCAAAATTTATGGTAGACGACAACTTTATTGAGATAGACGGAGCAACAATGCTTGTAAAACCTGAGGATATAGATATACACAAAGAAGCGAATGGACAAAGTGATTTTGAAAATGCTCTAAACAAATTTGTAAAAGAAAACATCGACCTAGCAGGTAAAGTATTTTCAGCAGAAGTTAAAAAAGTTGTATATTCAGGAACTAAAATGAAATATATTCTAAATGTAGGGGAAAGAACTCTAAAAGTAGACGACTTCGATATGAATAGATACGAAGTAGGAGATAAAATAGGGATAGTAGTAAAGAAAACAAATATATATAGGGATTAGGTGATATTATGAAAAAAGTTATTTACGATTGCGACAATACTATGGGCTTAGATAATAGAGATATCGACGATGGTCTAGCACTAGTTTACCTAGTTGAAAATAAGGATGTGGAACTTCTTGGTGTTTGCACAACTTATGCCAATGATTCTTTAGAATACGTTTATAAACAGACATTAGAGCTTGTAGAAGACCTAGGTATAAACTTAAATGTCTACAAAGGTAGAGGAAAATTTGAAATGAATGATTATACAGGATTTGGATATAAAAGATTTGAAGACGACGGAAACTTTGAATCAAATGAAGCAGCAAAATTCATAGTAGAAATGGCGAACAAATATCCAAATGAAATAGATTTATTGGCAACTGGATCTATGCAGAATCTTTATGATGCCTATATGATAGATAATGAAATAGGAGAAAAATTAAACTCTGTAGTACTTATGGGTGGAATAACAGGCGATTTATACTTTGGAGATAAGATAATGAAAGAACTGAATTTCTCTGTATGCCCTAAGGGAGCAGAAGTAGCTATTAAAAAATATAAAAATGTATCTATACTAACTGGAAATAGATGCATGGATGTAGAGTTTGGAACTAATGAGCTAGATAAGGTTAAAGCTTTAGGAAATAATATTAAAAATGAATTTATAATCAATAAGATTGAAAAGTGGATGAGAGAGTTCAAAGAAAAATACAACTACGATTCTATAGTACTTTGGGACGTTATTGCTGCGATTTACTTAATGAATCCTGATATGTTTAGGGATGATTTTATGAGTGTTGTTTCTACAGAGGAAGATTTATTTGAGGGAAGACTTGTAGAAGGAGAGAGTGCAGCGAGAATAAATATTCCAGTGGTTTTAGATGATAAGAAGATAAATGACGAAATGATAAAAGTTGTATTTGAAAGATAATATAAAAATTTAGCAAAACAAAAAGTGGGCAATGAGTAAAATATTATACTCAGATACCCACTTTTTTTATTATCAAAATTAAGCAAATATAGCTTTTACAAATTCTTCTAATCTATCCATTGCAGTCATGAAAGTTTCCTCATTACAAGCATAAGATATACGCATATAGTTGTCTAATCCAAAGGCTATACCAGGAACTCCAGCTACATGGTATTTGTTAAGAAGCTCTTCACAGAATTCTATTGAAAAACTTTCTTTCCAATCGTATTTTTCTGCAACTTCACTTAAATCTATAAACATATAGAATGCTCCAGATGGCTGTATGTATGAAACATGGTCTATAGCGTCAAGTCTTTCAACAAGCATATCTCTTCTTGATTTGTAAACACTTACCATATGTTTTATGTCTTCTTCACATTCAACTAATGCTCCATAACCTATATACTGAGCTGTTAAACAAGGGTGAGAAACTAAATGTCCCTGTATAGAGCTCATAGCTTTTGCAACTTCTTTGTTAGATGCAGTATATCCAAGTCTAAGACCTGTCATAGCAACTGATTTTGCAAATCCATTTATAGTTATTGTTATATCCTTTGCTTCTTCAGAAAGAGATGCTACAGAAGTAAATCCATCAACATAGCAAATTCTTTCATATATTTCGTCTGCTAATATGAATATTTCTTTTTCAATACATACATTAACTATGTCTATTAACTCTTCTTTTGTATATACGTTTCCTGTTGGGTTAGAAGGGTTAGTAAGTATAAGCATTTTTGATTTTTCAGTTATAGCAGCTTCTAATTCTTCTTTAGTTAGTTTAAATCCGTTTTCTCTCTTAGTATCTATGAATTTTGGAACTGCACCAGTAAGTTTAACCATTTCTGGATAACTTACCCAATATGGTTTAGGTATAAGAACTTCTTCTCCTGGGTTAGTTACTGCAAGAAGTGCGTTAGTTATAGAGTTTTTTGCACCACTAGATAATACTATTTCGTCTATTGTGTAATTACAGTTATTTTCTCTTTTTAGTTTTTTTACAATTTCTTCTCTAAGTATTTTAAGCCCTGGAACAAGATCATATTTAGTGCAATTTTCATCTAATGATTTTTTTCCGTATGCTTTTGCTTTCTCTGGTACTGTGAAGTCTGGTTCACCTATGCTTAGGTTTAGTACGTCTATTCCATTTGCTTTCATTTCTTTTACTTTTGAACTTATTCCTATCGTAAACGACGGTGTTAGTGTGTCTAATTTTGTTGCTAGTTTCATTTTTAGTTTCCTCCTTTATGATAAGCAGCCTTATTTTTGGATTTGGTTTATTTTGTTATGTTTTATGTAATTTTTTGACTGTTTATTTTGTTTTTTAAAATCTAGTTTAATTTTTTATACTTTATATAATATATTATTTGAGGATAGATATCTATAGTTTGGGGAAAATTTTTGGGAATTTTCAGTATATATTTATTTTCATAAAGTGTTGTGTTATTATTTTAGTAATATATAGTAATGCTTTTATAAGTTATTAATAAAGTAAAGATTAAATCAAAAGGGAGATTAAATTATGAAAATACTATTTTGTAAAGTATCTAGTATGAAGTATTATAGAGGGGTTGAGGAATACAATGATATACCTTATAACGGAGGAAAATTTGTAAAAGAAAATGGATATGGATATGAAGAATATAATTTTGCTCCAATAAATATAGAAGATGAAGAATGTTTACTTGGATTTGTTGAAACAAAGTCAAATAGGGGAAGAAAAAATGAATTACATATAGAAAATATACGAGGTTGTGAAGCATTTAAAAATGAGGATTATGTAGATGGAGTACTAGTTATATGGTGTGCTACAAGATATACAAATAGAGTATCAATTGTAGGATGGTATAAAGATGCAAGAGTTTACAGAATGTATCAAGAGCTAGACGATGATTATAACTATAGATATTTCAATATAAAAGCGAAAAAAGAAAACTGTGTTTTAATTCAGGATAATAAGAGAAATAAACATATTTGGGATGCTCCGGTACCAAAAACTCATACTTATGGCTTTGGACAAGCTTTGGTATGGTATGCAAAAGAGGAAAAAGCAGATAATTATTTAGAAAAATTGATAAAAAATATAGAAGCCTATGACGATGAAAATATTGTAAATATAGATATAGAACCTATAGGCTAACGAAAAACAAGGAGTTGAAATAATGGGCTTTCAAACCATAACAGAAGTAATAGAACAAAACATCCAAAACGGAATCAAAAAAACAAACCTAACAACAAAAAAACTAATCCTACTTGGAATAGCAGCGGGATTTTTCATAGGAATCGGTGCAGAAGCGAGTAGCCTTGCAATGCATGGAATATCAAACGTGGGACTAGCAAGAACAGTAGCTGGAGTAGTATTCCCAATAGGACTAATGCTAATTGTTCTGCTAGGTGGAGAACTATTTACAGGAAACTGCCTAATATCAATGGCAGTATACGACAAAAAAGCAAAACTAAAAGGAATGATCAGAAACCTAATAATAGTCTACATAAGCAACTTCATTGGAGCAGCTTTAATGGCATGGATGATAAATAACTGTGGTCAGCTGAACTTTAGCGATGGTGGTGCTGGAGCATTTACGATAAAGGTAGCTTTAGGAAAAGTTGTAATAGATCCTATGCAGGCGATAGTTTCTGGGATATTATGTAACGTACTAGTGTGCTTGGCGATATTTATGGCTGCTACAGCTAAAGATGTAGCTGGAAAATGTATAGCAATATTCTTCCCAATATTTGTATTCGTAATATCTGGATTTGAGCACTGTGTAGCGAATATGTACTATATTCCAGCGGGAATACTTGCAACTTATAACCCATTATATGCCGCAAAAGCTACAGAACTATATGGTATAACTGCTGAGCAATTATCTGGATTAAACTTTGGAAGTATGTTTTCAAATTTGATACCAGTTACAATAGGAAATATAATTGGTGGAATGGTCTTTGTTGGACTATTGTATTGGTATTTATATCGGAAAAAAGAATCGTAAAATTATATAAAAAAATTATAAAAAATTTGCTCTCTATTAGAATATGGAGAGCATTTTTTATTCTTAAGGAAATTATAATAATTTAAAACTGTGGAAAACTTGTGTACA
>UQCY01000081.1 GCA_900539645.1 uncultured Clostridium sp.
ATTATAATAGAACTTTTCTAGAAAGGTTTATTCTTCCTTTTTCGTCTATTTCAGTTACTTTAACGTCTAGTTCATCGCCTATGCTTAGAACATCTTCTACATTGTTTACTCTTTCTTTAGATATCTGAGAAACGTGAAGAAGTCCTTCTTTACCTGGAAGTATTTCCATGAAAGCACCAAAGTTCATTATTCTAGTTACTTTACCTCTGTATACTTTACCAACTTCTGCTTCAGCAACTATATTTCCGATAAGTTCTTTAGCTCTTTCTATCATAGCTTTGTCAGTACCAGCTATGAATACTTCACCAGTCTGTTCGATGTCTATTTTAACACCAGTTTCGTCTATTATCTTAGTTATAACTTTTCCACCAGGTCCTATTACATCTTTTATCTTATCTGGATTTATGTTCATTCTTTCTATTTTTGGAGCGTATGGAGAAAGCTCTGGTCTTGGTTCAGATATAACTTTTCTCATTTCTCCAAGTATGTACATTCTACCTTCTCTAGCCTGTGCAAGAGCTCTTCTTAATATATCTTCATCTATACCGTCTATTTTTATATCCATTTGTATAGCTGTTATACCGTGTTCAGTACCTGCAACTTTGAAGTCCATATCTCCTAAGTGGTCTTCCATTCCCTGTATATCAGAAAGTACAACTACTTTATCGTGGTGTTTTATAAGACCCATAGCTATACCAGCTACCATATCTTTTATTGGAACACCAGCATCTAATAATGATAATGTAGATGCACAAACACTCGCCTGAGAAGTTGATCCATTTGAGCTTAGTACTTCAGATACTAATCTTATTGCATATGGGAAATCTTCCTGAGATGGTATTACTGGAAGTAATGCTCTTTCAGCAAGTGCCCCATGTCCTATTTCTCTTCTTCCTGGTCCTCTTGAAGGTCTAGCTTCACCTACTGAGTAAGCTGGGAAGTTATAGTGGTGCATATATCTTTTGTTTTCTTCTTCATCTAATCCATCAAGTTTCTGAACATCACCTAAAGCTCCTAATGTAGCTATGTTCATTACCTGAGTCTGACCTCTTGTGAATATAGCAGAACCATGAGTTCTTGGTATCATACCAGTTTCACACCATATAGGTCTTATTTCATTGTATTTTCTGTTGTCTGGTCTTACTTCTTCATCAGTTATTAAAGATCTAACTTCGTCTTTTATTATAGCCTGAAGAACTTCTTCTATATCTCCAGCTACTTCTTCAAAGTTTTCTAATTTTTCTTCAAAGTAAGCGAAAGTTTCTTCTTTAACTTTATCCATATTTTCCATTCTTTCCATTTTTTCAACAGTCTGAACGGCTTCTCTCATTTTTGCTGAAGCAAATTCTTTTACCCGAGCTTCTATATCTTCATCAGCGTGGTATAATTTTACTTCTTCTTTTTCTTTTCCTGAACCAGCTACTATTTCTTCTATGAACTCAACTATTTTTTTGATGTGTTCATGTGCGAATAATATAGCTTTTAACATAGTATCTTCAGATACTTCCTGAGCACCTGCTTCAACCATCATTATAGCGTCTTTTGTACCAGACACTACTAAGTGCATTTCACTTTTTTCTCTCTGTTCAGCGTTAGGGTTTACAACGAATTCACCGTCAACTAAACCTATGCAAACTGATCCTGTTGGCCCATTGAAAGGTATATCAGATATTGATAATGCAACTGATGAACCTATCATAGCTACTATGTCAGGAGTACAATCCTGGTCTACTGAAAGAACAGTTGCTACAACCTGAACATCATTTCTGAATCCTTTTGGGAATAAAGGTCTTATTGGTCTATCTATTAATCTTGATGTTAATATCGCTTTTTCTGAAGGTTTACCTTCTCTTTTTAAGAATCCACCAGGTATTTTACCTACTGAATATAATTTTTCTTCATAATCAACACTTAGAGGGAAGAAATCTATTCCATCTCTTGGTTCTGCTGATTTTGTTGTGTTTACCATAACTACACTGTCACCGTATTTTACTATACAGTTACCATTAGCCATTTCACATATTTTTCCTACTTCTACAGAAAGCTCTCTACCAGCAAATTCTGTAGTATATATCTTATGTTCAACCATAATCTATTTTTCCTCCTAATTCTTCCGTTTTCTCGTCTCAATTAATATATTATCAAAAATATCAAACTTCTACAATATATTTAATCATTACTTAATTTTTAAAGAGAACTACTTAAAGCAATTATATCTGGTCCAGTATGAGAACATATACATACTCCACCTCTTGTAAACATTACTTTTCTAGCTTTTATTCTCTTTCTAACTTCTTCTTCAAGACCTTTCATCTCGTCGTAATTTGCTCCACACCCTATTGTAACAATTTTATCTTCAAGTTTTCCATCGTTCATATTTATAAGTACGTCAACCATTGTGTGAGGAACTTTTTTCGCACCTCTTATTTTTTCTAACATTTTTATATCCCCATTTTCAACATAGAATAATGGCTGAACATGAAGAAGATTTCCTATTGTTGCTGTAGCGCTTGGGACTCTACCACTTTTCTTTAAATAAGTAAGAGTAGACGGTACAAATAATAAATGCACACTTTCCCTTATATTCTCTAATTCCTCTAGCACTTCTTCATAACTTTTTCCTTCTTCTATCAATTCGCATGCTTTTATAACATACTGTCCACTTCCCAGAGAAAGGTTTAGTGTATCGAATACAAATATTTCTCCATTTTCACAATCTTCCTTCGCAAGTGTAGCACTCTGATAAGTTCCAGATGATTTTGAAGAACCTGTTATACATATAATTTTTTTACCCTCAGAAGTATACTTGTCAAATGCTTCTTTAAATTCTATATATGTCGCCTGAGAAGTTTTAGGTATTTCTCCAGTAGATTTTACCCTTTTATAAAACTCCTCTTTACTTATGTCGATTCCCTCTCTAAATTCCTCATTCTCGAACATTACTGTCAACGGAATAACTTCTAAATAAGGCTTAGCTGCTATTTCGTCTGGTATATCGCATAAACTATCGCATAATAGCTGAATATTCATATTATACCTCCTTGTTTCTGTTATTGAATTTTCAATTGAATAAAATAAAAATCCCCTATTATTTATTTTATCTTTATTATATTTCTATTTGAAAAAAGCAGGTAATTATATACCTGCTTTTTACTGATAAATAAATTATTTTCTTAAACCTAATTTTGCTATTAAAGCTCTGTATCCTTCTAGGTCGTTTTCTTTTAGGTAAGAAAGTAAGTTTCTTCTTTTACCAACCATTTTTAATAGACCTCTTCTTGAGTGATGGTCTTTTTTGTGAACTTTTAAGTGTTCGTTTAATTCGTTTATTCTAGCTGTTAATATAGCTATCTGTACTTCTGGAGAACCAGTATCTCCTTCTTTTCTTCCGAATTCTTTGATTATTTCTGCTTTGTTTGCTAACATTTGTTTTTCCTCCATGTATTTATTTTTAATCGCCCTTCACTAGGCAGTGATCGGAGTGTTCAACTGCTGAGTGTGGGTTAATCACCTTAATTATATTAACATATCTTAAAAGTATTTGCAAATATTTTTTAGTCATCCATTTTATTATTTGACAAATACTTCTGTCTTACAAATCCAGTGTCTAAATCTAACTGCTTTCTCAATTCGTCAAGCGATTCAAATTTTTTCTCATCTCTAATTTTTTCTAAAAACTCAATTCTAACTCTTTTTCCATATATATCTTCATCAAAGTCTAGTATATTTGTTTCTATTGAAAGATATTTTCCATTAACTGTTGGATTCATACCAACATTAGTAGCTCCAAAATATTTCTTTCCATCTATGATTACTCTTGAAGCATATATTCCATTTTTAGGATTTATAATTTGATCCTTCAAGCTTATATTAGCTGTTGGGTATCCCATCTTTCTTCCATTTGCTTTTCCGTGGATTATCTCTCCTTCAATTACATAAGGAGTTCCTAAGTACTGAGGTATCTCATCAACACGACCTTCAGAAATCAATTCTCTTATAAATGTACTACTAACTCTTATTCCATTTATTTTTATAGGCTGAACTATTTCAACTTCTATTCCATATTCATGTCCAATTTCCCTCAATACATCCACAGTTCCCTCTTTATTTCGTGCAAATGTAAAGTCATGACCTACAACTATTTTTTTTGCGTGAATTTTATCTTTTAATATCTTTACAATAAATTGCTCAGCTGATATTTGTGTCATAGCCTTATCAAATGGTATATCTATAAGGTAATCTATTCCAAAGCCTTCTATCAGCCTTTCCTTTTCTTTTTCATCAAATATATTCTTTACTTTTTCAGGAACAAAGTAGTTTATTGGATGATTTAAAAATGTAAAAACAGCACTTTTAATGCCTCTCGCTTTAGCATAAGTTGCAGTTTTTTCAATAAGCACCTGATGACCTTTATGTACGCCATCAAAGTTTCCTATCGTAACAACTGTATCAAATTCAATATCTATATCTTTTATAGCTTTAATAACTTTCATATTAATACTCCGGTAGTTTTAATAGAATTTATTTTTATCTAATATAAATCAACAAAACATCATCTTAAACGAAAATTTTGTCGCTTTTCACACTGACCTTTCCATTTTCTCTTATTAGTCTTCCAACTCCGACAAATCCTTCATGACTATAAACTCTTACATACTCATCCTTATCTGTGTAATTTTTCTCATCAAATCTATAAGACTCTATAATTCCACCATTAGAATAGTATTTTACCGCATTATCTCTAAGCACTATCTTTGGATAGAAGTCTAAAGTATAGTCAATATCAAAAGCGTGATCCTCTACAGTTCCGTCTTCTACAAATTTTTCTAACTCCTCAAAAGTTATAGAATTTTCTAGATTGAATTTCCCTGAAGATGTTCTAAGAAGGAAAGACATATGTCCTCCACATCCTAAGATTTCGCCGATATCATAACATATACTTCTTATATATGTCCCTTTTGAGCACTCGACATAGAATCTAATCTTGTTTCCTTCTATACTAAGTATCTCAATTTTTTTTATAGTAACTTTTCTAGGTTTAAGAACAATCTCGTCCTCTCTTCCACTTCTAACTAAATCGCACATTCTTTTGCCATTTACCTTTAAAGCAGAATACTTAGGTGGATATTGCTCTATATCACCTATCTGAGATTCAAATGCTTTTCTTATATCCTCTTCTTTATACTCAAAATCATCCGGAGCTTTAAATAATATCTCTCCAGATGAATCATAAGTATCTGTAGATGCTCCAAGAGTTAATTCACATAAATATGATTTTTCTTTATTTAAAATAAGCTCGCTTACCTTTGTTGCTCTCCCTATACAGATAGGAAGTACTCCAGCAGCGTCTGGATCTAATGTACCAGTGTGTCCAATTTTCTTTATCTTTAAAATTTTTCTAGCTTTTCCAACGACATCATTTGATGTCATTCCAGTAGGTTTTAAAATACTTATTATCTTATCCATATAGTTAATCCTAAAAAGCCCTTAAAACCCGCTCTTTTATAATTTTCTCTGCATTTTCAATAGTGTCGTTTATTGTGCATCCAGCAGCTCTCACATGACCGCCACCGTTAAACTGCATTGCAATTTTACTAACATCTATATCATTTTTTGAGCGTAGGCTTATTTTTATTTCGCCCTTTCTTTTTTCTTTTAGGAATATTCCTACTTCAACATTTTCTATATCTCTAGTATATGTTGTTACGCCATCTATATCGTTATAGCCTATAGAATGTTTTTTCATCATATCTATAGAAACACATATAGAAGCTACTAACTGTCCATTAGGTGCTTCGGCTATACTTAAAGTATTAAGAGCATCCCCAAGTAATCTATAGTAGTTTGGAGAATTACTCTGATATAATTTCTGTATAATCATATCTCTCTCAGCGCCATGCTCTAATAGAACCTTGGCCATTTCAAAGCTTGATGGTTCAGTAGATGAATATTGAAAGTTTCCTGTATCTGTTGAAAGTCCAGTGTATAGTCTAGTGGCTATTACTTCATCTATATAGTCCTCATCTTTTAAATCGCCGTATCGTCTTATTATGTTGTATACAAGTTCACATGTAGATGACGCCTCACTGTCTATGTAGTTTATCTCACAGAAACTAGCATCATTGCTGGCGTGGTGGTCTATACAAACTCTAACACTGGCATTTTTCTTAACATCGTCGCTTGTACAAATTCTTTTTTCATCTCCACAGTCAAGAGCTATCATTACATAATTATCTTCTTCTAGCTCTGTAGAGCTTATTTTCTCTACTTCCTTAGAAAGAAATACTAGATTAGAAGGGATATCATCATCTAGTACATGATATACCTTCTTCCCTAATCTTTCTAAAAATCTATACATTCCAAGAGTAGAACCTATATTATCTCCATCAGGACTGACATGTGAAGTAACTACGAAAACATTATTGTCTTCAATGCATTTTATTACACTGTCCATCTTTAGGATAAATTTACTCTTCATCTTCTTCTACCTCTTTGCTGTTTTCCATATCGTGTTCCTGAACTTTCTTAATCAGACTATCCATGTACATTCCTCTTTCTATAGAGTCATCCACTTTGAATACTATCTCAGGTATATATCTAAGTTTTACTTTTCTTCCAACTTCTCTTCTTATATAGCCTGCTGCACTTTTTAATCCAGCAAGAGATTCTTCTTCATTTCCACCTAATAAACTAACATATACAAACGCATATCTTAAATCATTAGTAACATCTACATCTGTAACACTTATCATAGATGTTATTCTAGGGTCTTTTATTCCGTTTATTAACATCTGCCCTATTATTTTTTTAATTTCTTCTGATATTCTTCTTGTTCTATTATATGATGTCATATCTTCGACCTCTTTCCTTTTGTAATTTTTAAATTAGCAGCCGACTTAAATATGTTTTAATCTCCTAAAATTAAGAGAAACATCTTATTATCTATTATAATGTTCTTTCAACTTCTTTAGTTATGTATGCTTCAACTATATCGCCTTCTTTTATATCGTTATAGTTTACGAAGCTCATACCACATTCGTATCCTTCTGCAACTTCTTTAACGTCGTCTTTGAATCTTCTAAGAGTAGCTAATTCACATTCGTGAACTATTATACCGTCTCTTACTATTCTAGCTTTACAGTTTCTGTATATTTTACCATTTGTTACATAGCATCCAGCAACTGTACCAACACCAGATATTCTATAAGTTTCTCTTATTTCTGCTTTACCTGTGTCTTCATCAACTATATCTGGATCAAGCATACCGCACATAGCAGCCTGTATATCTTCTATAGCTTTGTATATTATTGTGTATGTTCTCATATCCACGTTTTCTTTTTCAGCTAATGATTCAGCACCAGATACTGGTCTAACGTTGAATCCTATTATTATTGCATTAGATGCAGCTGCAAGAAGTACGTCTGTTTCAGTTATCGCACCAACACCACCGTGTATAGCTTTAACCTGAACTTCATCATTAGATAATCTTTCTAGTGACTGTTTAACTGCCTGAACAGAACCCTGAACGTCTGCTTTTATAACTATATTTAATTCTTTTAATCCATCATTCATCTGGTTGAATAAATCATCAAGAGATAATCTCTGGCTTGATTTTAACATTTCTTCTCTCTGCTGCTGCTGTCTTTTTTCTGCTATACTTCTAGCAACTTTATCACTTGGAACCTCAACGAACTGGTCTCCACCCTGTGGAACATCAGAAAGTCCAAGTATTTCAACTGCAGTAGATGGCCCAGCAACTTTAACTCTCTTACCTTTTGAGTTTATCATTGCTCTAACTTTACCACTTGCAACACCTGCTACTATTGGATCTCCAACTCTTAAAGTACCACCCTGAACAAGTACTGTAGCAACTGGTCCTCTACCTTTATCAAGCTGTGCTTCTATTACTGTACCAACAGCTCTCTTATCTGGGTTTGCTTTTAATTCTTCCATTTCAGCAACTAATAGAACCATTTCTAGTAAGTGATCTATTCCTATGTTTTTCTTAGCTGAAACTGGAACTGCTATAACATCTCCACCCCAGTCTTCAACAAGAAGTCCGTGTTCAGATAATTCCTGTTTAACTCTGTCTGGGTTTGCTCCATCTTTATCTATTTTATTTATAGCAACTATTAGTGGGACTTCTGCTGCTTTAGCGTGGTTTATTGCTTCTACTGTCTGAGGCATTATACCGTCATCTGCTGCAACAACTAGTATAGCTATATCTGTAACCTGAGCACCTCTTGCTCTCATTGATGTGAAAGCTTCATGTCCTGGTGTATCTAGGAATACTATTTTCTGTCCATTTATTTTAACTTCTGAAGCCCCTATGTGCTGTGTTATACCACCGGCTTCACCTTTTGTAACATTAGTTTTTCTTATTGCATCTAGTAAAGAAGTTTTACCG
>UQCY01000082.1 GCA_900539645.1 uncultured Clostridium sp.
CTTTTATTGGTTTATCAGCTATTGTAGCTGGTCCATCGCCAAAGAAGTCTATTACTATATTGAAGAAGTTTATCACTAATTTGTTTCCATCTATATAGTATTCGTCCATATGTCCTGGTATAAATACTACTTCGTATTCGTCTTTTGGTAGCTTGTCTTCTAAGTCAGTTAAGTTAAGCTGTTTAACTGGTTCTACCATCATATTTGTGAATCCTAAATCTTCAAGCATCCACATGTTTTTACTCCAGAATCTACTTTCTTTTTTAGTAGGTTTGTTTAATAATTCTCTGTTTGATATTGCAGAAAGTACTTTTCTTACAGATTCAGCTGTGAATTCTTCATCATATAAATATTTCATATTTGGATTATCTGCTATTTCTAAGAAGAATGAATCCGCTATTTTTTCTTTCTGATGCACTGAATCCCAAATGTAAAGCATCATTTCTAAGATTTCGTTTTTGATAACGATTTTTGCCATGTTAACTACCCCTTTTCCATTTTAAATTTTGCCTGTGAATTACTTCACTTAAATTAACCTTGTCTGTATTCCGGTTTATAATTGGAATTTAGTTAAATATTTTCATTTTGAAAATACAACTGACATTACTAGTATAACATAAAATCGTTTTTTTAACATTAAATCATTACTTTAACACACTTTTATCTATTAAATATATACTACTTATTTAGCTTCTCCATACATTTCTTTTAATTTAGTCTGGATTTCTTTGTTTTCTATATATTCATCGAATTCCATTTTTCTATCCATTATTCCACCAGGAGTTATTTCTATTATTCTGTTAGCTAATGTTTCTATCATCTGATGGTCATGAGAAGTAAATAGTATTACTCCTGGGAATTTTTCAAGTCCCTGGTTGACAGATGTTATAGATTCTAGGTCAAGGTGGTTAGTTGGATCGTCTAAAACAAGTACATTGGCGTTAGAAAGCATCATTTTAGAGAACATACATCTAACTTTTTCCCCTCCTGATAATACTTTAGCTTCTTTTAGAGCTTCATCTCCAGAGAATAACATTCTTCCTAAGAATCCTCTTACGAAACTTTCACTTTTTTCTTCTGAGAACTGTCTTAACCAGTCAACTAGTGAGTATTCGCAGCCATCGAAGAATTTATTGTGGTTTTTAGGAAGATAATCCTGAGTAGTAGTTACTCCCCATTTGTATGAACCACTGTCTGGCTCCATTTCACCCATTATTATGTTGAATAATGTAGTAGTAGCTATTTCGTCACCCATGAATACTATTTTTTCGTCGTTTTCAAGTCTGAATGATACATCATCAAGAACTTTTACACCATCTATAGTTTTAGTTAGGTTATGAACTTCAAGCACTTCATTACCTATTTCTCTAGCTGGAGTAAATCCAACGTATGGATATCTTCTACTTGAAGGTTTTATATCTTCAACCTGTAATTTATCTAACTGTTTCTTTCTTGAAGTAGCCTGTTTAGCTTTAGACGCATTTGAACTGAATCTCGCTATGAACTCTTTTAACTGAGCTATTTTTTCTTCCATTTTTTTGTTCTGGTCTTTCTGTAGCTGTAATGCTAACTGACTTGATTCATACCAGAAGTCGTAGTTACCAACGTACATCTGTATTTTACCGAAGTCTACATCTACTATATTTGTACATATCTGGTTTAGGAAATGTCTATCGTGTGATACAACTATTACTATAGAGTTTTCTAAATCCATTATGAAGTTGTTTAACCAGCTTATTGACTGGAAATCAAGGTGGTTGGTAGGCTCGTCAAGTAATAGTATTTCTGGTTCACCAAATAATGCCTGAGCAAGAAGAACCTTAACCTTTTCAGCACCTGTAAGCTCTTTCATTAGTTTGTGGTGCATATCTTTTTCTATGCTAAGTCCCATAAGGATTTTTTCTGCATTAGTTTCAGCATCCCATCCATTTAACTCTGCAAATTCTGCTTCAAGATCTGCTGCTTTTATACCATCTTCTTCTGTAAAGTCTTCTTTCATGTATAAAGCGTCTTTTTCTTTCATTATATTCCAAAGTCTTTCATGACCTCTTATTACAACGTTGAGTACTTCTTCTTCTTCGTATTCGAAGTGGTCCTGTTTAAGTACTGACATTCTTTCTTTTTCTGTTATTGAAACGCTACCTGTATTAGGCTCTATTTCTCCTGATAATATCTTTAAGAATGTAGATTTACCAGCTCCGTTAGCTCCTATTATTCCGTAGCAGTTTCCTTTTGTAAACTTAAGGTTTACATCTTTGTATAGTTCTTTATCGCCAAATCTAAGTCCGACATTCGTTACCTGTAACATAAATTTTTATTCCTTTCTATTTTGATTTTTATATTTGCTAAATTTATTATTTTCGTTTTAACTTTAAATAATTCTAATCAACACAATCCCTTATATGATATCTTATATTTCACTTTCAGTCAACAAATTCATTTAACAAAAAAGCAGCTACTAAAACTTTAGTAACTGCTTTACAATCTGGTTATAATTCTTCTTAGTTGAATAACACACATACTTTTACATTTTTAGACTCTGGTTTAACTAAGTTTGCAAATATTACTGAGCTCTTATCTCCAGTACATCTCTCTTCAAATTCTAGCATTAACTCAGAAATATATTCAAACGTAACTCTTTCATCGCCTTCAAGTATCATTATACATTTTTTAGATATAAATTCGTCTCCTGTACTTTCTATATCTTCCATTATTTTTTCAACAGCTGATTTTGACTCGGTTCCATATTCTATCTGAGTGCAGATGTATTTTATATCTTTGTCTGTTATCATTATATCTCTTAAATCTGTTATATCTAAATTAAGAATTGGCTCCTCTGTTATAGATTCTGCCATCATGTCCATAAGATCTGCCACTTCAGATAACTTATCTTCTTCTACTTGTATATATCTATCTATTTCTTCTATTTTTATAGGTTTATCTGTTGAAAAATCAAATCCTATGCAAAGAGTTTTTCTCTCAGCAGCCATAAATCCTATAGCCTTAACTATTTCAACAGCTCTTTTGTCTGTAGAATCAAATACAAGATAAAGTATTTCTATTTCATCAAGAAGCTTTCTTACAAAATCCTTATCTACATCCTTATTTTTATCTATTTTTTCTATAAATGTATGGCTTATGTCCATTTTTGAAATCTTATCCACAAGCTCAATTCCTTTTTCAGATATTCCTATCGCTTTTGATATTTTTCCTTCCATCTTTTTTCCTCCAAAAATAACCTTTTAAAATTTATCCTCTATTATTTTTTATCTAGGGTAAGTATCGTCCTCGTTGCTAATTTTCTCTAGTTTTCCTTGACTTTCAAGCTTATTCATATAATAATGAGAAATCCACGTACATACTCCACATAGTAATAATATAAAGTAGTATACTAAAAAGCTATACATAATAACAGCATATCCTATATATTTTTTAGGGAATACCCCTCTAAATATACCAAAGAATGTAAGCTCATTAGCCCCTACATTACCTGGAGTAGGTATAGGTGATATTGTCATATAAATCAATACCTGTAATGAGAATAACAGGTAAAAACTAGCTCCAGCCAGTTTTGATGCCTTATATATACAGAAAACTATACTGAAGTATATAAAAAGTTGTAAAAACGTTAAAATCAACGTAATCATCAAGGATTTAACGTCTGTTATATACATTAATATAGACTTATTAAATTCGTCGATGTAATTATAGCATCTTTCATTCTTTCCTCTTAAAAATCTAAATACTCTAAATCGTCCAAGTCCGTTTATTACTATATCGGCAAATTTCTTCATAAACTTAGGACTAAGTACTATCATAAGTCCGCCAAGTATGGTAACTAAGTTCATTACCATACCTATAGTTAAAAGCATTATTATATGTCTATACTTAGATACAATCATCGCCTTGTTTAAGAATATTATAACACCACATATTATAGTAACAACTGTCTGGAATAATACAGTTTTATTAGTAACTATCGCAACTGCTTTACTAAGCCCAATTCCATATCTATTCATAACGTAAATCTGCATAGGTTGGCTTCCTGATGCAAATGGTGTAACTAGATTGTAATAAAGTCCCATTGTTCCCATCTGAAGACCTATAGTCCTCTTCTTTTTATCTTTTTCTACTGAGTTTATAATAGCTTGAAAAACAGCCGTTTCTAAAATTATATAAATTACAACTAATCCCATTCCCATAAATAAGAATTTCTTATCTACAAACGCAATTACATCCGGTATTCTCCTATAATCGACCGTTGTAGATATTATATACAATGTAAATCCAATTAAGAACAGAAGAAATCCGTACTGTGCTATCTTCTTTTCTTTGCTTGTCAATTTTCTCATAACCTTTAGTCCCCTTTATTTAGTCCCACAATATATTAGTATACATTTTTAAACTGCTTTTGAAAACATTTTATTCAATTTTATTACTTCTACTATTACTATTATATTTTATTTTACTTAAGATTTTCTAAAAGTTATCAAAAATTCATCTAATAATCATACATATTTTTTATAAAGCATTAAAAAAGGACCATCGCATTAAAAGTTCTTAACACGATAGTCCTAAATTATCATTATTTATCTAATTATTATATAAATATCAGTTTAAGCGCGAATAATATTGCTAATATTATTACTACAACAGATATTTTCTTTCTATCTTCTTTTTTAGCGATTAAGTTGTATACTATGTTTACTAAAACATAAGATAAAACACCTAATGTTAAACCATCACCTATGCTGTATGTTAATGGCATACCTGCTATTGTTATGAAAGCTGGTAAACCTTCAGTTATATCGCTGAAATCTATATCAACTACTGAAGATAACATTAAGTATCCAACATATATTAAAGCTGGTGCAGTTGCACAGCTTGGTATAGCTATAAATATTGGTGAGAAGAACATTGCTACTAAGAATAATACACCAGCTGTTATAGCTGTCCATCCAGTTCTTCCTCCTTCAAGTACACCTGTTGAACTTTCAACGAATGTAGTAACTGTAGAAACACCCATTAAAGCCCCTGCTGTTGTAGCAATTGAGTCAGCTAATAATGCTCTACCTGCATTTGGAACATTACCTTCTTCATCAAGCATACCAGCTTTTGAAGAAACACCTACTAATGTACCAACTGTATCGAAGAAGTCAACGAATAAGAATGTACAAACTATTCCTATGAATGATCCTATATTAGCAGGATGAGTCATATAGCTGAAATCTACTTTTCCTGCTATTGGAGCCATACTTTCAAATTTGAATATTCCTGTTGGAAGATATATTCCTAATTCCCGTGCATGTGCAGGGTTCATCATTGCATATCCCCAAGCTAAAAGTGAACTTACAACTATTCCTATAAGTATTGAACCTTTAACACCTCTTTTATCAAGAACTGCTATAAGCACTAAACCAACACAAGCAACTATAGCTGCTGGAGTAAATTCTCCTAAAGCAACCATTGTAGATTCATTGGCAACTATTATACCACTACCTGATAAACCTATCATTGCTATGAATAAACCTATACCACCTGTAACTGCTAATTTCATGTTTGTTGGTATAGAATTTACTACTGCTTCTCTAACTTTAAATAAAGTTAATATTATAAATATGATACCTTCTGCAAATACAGCTGTTAAAGCTACCTGCCAAGGAACTTTCATTCCTATAACTACTGTGAATGCAAAGAATGCATTTAATCCCATTCCTGATGCTAGTGCAAATGGTAAGTCAGCTAAAAGTCCCATTAAGAAACATCCTAAAGCTGCTGATAAACAAGTTGCTGTAACTAATGCTCCTGCAGGCATTCCTGTCGCAGATAGTATATTAGGGTTGACAGCTATTATATACGCCATCGTTAAGAATGTAGTAACACCGGCTAATATTTCTCTCTTCATATTTACAGGTCTGTTACTGAAAAGTGGAAACAGTCTAGTTAATGGACTATTTACCTGTTCTGTTGTCTTCATTATAAACAACACCTCCTATTAAATTTTAAAAAAACGACATAGCTATCCTGCATGTCGTCATATAATCTGGAGTACTTAATTCAGTATCATAGTCAGCCCTTTTACGGTGGCTGGTAGAAACTTATGACCCATATTGTCAAAATTATATGATTACATTATTAATTTTTATTTAATTTCGTTTCTCCACATTTAATTATTTTATTTTATTTTTTATCCTTTGTCAATATTATTCCTCTTCTATTATTCGTCCTTTTTTGAAATATTTTATTATTATTCGCAAAAATATTCACATTACTTAAAAAATATATCTTGTAAAGTGATTTTATTATAAATTTTTTTATTACAATTTTTTAACCTCTACTTAATTTTCTAAGAATTTTCAATTATAAATTAGTTTTTATATCTACAAAAGATTGTTTAAATTTTATTTATTTTTTGCTAAACAGTCTATCACTTTAAAAAATATGTGTTATAATTGTTTTTAGGGAAACTTTTTCTTAAGGAGGAATTTTTATAATGAAAATATCAGAAAGAATTGCAGAACTTCGTGTTCTAATGAAAGAAAAAAATATCGATGCTTATGTTGTTCCTACAGCAGATTTCCATCAGAGTGAATATGTTGGTGAACACTTCAAAGCTAGAAAATTTATAACAGGATTCTCAGGTAGTGCTGGTACTGCTGTTATAACAGCTGATGAAGCTAGATTATGGACAGATGGTAGATACTTCATACAGGCAGCAAAACAGATAGAAGGAACTGGTGTAGAACTAATGAAAATGGGTGAACCAGGATTCCCTACTTTAAATGAATACCTTGAAAGTGCACTTCCTGAAAATGGTGTTTTAGGATTCGATGGTAGAGTTGTAGCTACTGGTGAGGGTGAAGGCTATGAAGCTATAGTTAATGCTAAAAATGGATCAATAGTTTACGAATACGATTTAATAGATAAAGTATGGACAGATAGACCAGCTCTTTCTGAAAAACCAGTTTTCGAACTAGGTGTTGAATATACTGGAGAAACAGTTGCTTCTAAATTATCAAGAATAAGAGAAGAAATGAAAAAAGCAGGAGCTACTGTTCATATACTTACTACATTAGATGATATATGCTGGACATTAAATATGCGTGGAGACGATATAGACTTCTTCCCACTAGTATTATCTTATGCAGTAATAGAAATGGATAAAGTTATACTATACATAAATGAAGCTAAATTATCTGATGAAATAAAAGTTCATTTTGCAGCTGATGGTATAGAAATAAGACCATACAATGATATATACGAAGATGTTAAATCTATAGACGAAAAAGAAGTATTATTAATAGACCCAGCTAAATTAAACTATTCTTTATATAACAATCTTCCAGCTGGATGCAAAAAAGTAGCTGCTTCTAACCCAGAAATAATATTTAAAGCTATGAAAAATGACGTAGAAGTTGAAAACATGAAAAAAGCAAACTTAAAAGACTCTGTTGCTCACGTTAGATTCATGAAATGGGTTAAAGAAAATGTTAATAAAGAAGTTATAACTGAAATGAGCGCTTCTGACAAACTTGATGAATTCAGAAAAGAAATGGGTAACTTCATAAGACCAAGTTTCGAACCAATAAGCTCTTATGGACCACATGCTGCTATGTGCCACTACACATCTTCTCCAGAAACTGATGTTCAGTTAAAAGAAGGAGATATATTCTTAACAGATACAGGTGCTGGATTCTGGGAAGGATCAACTGATATAACTAGAACTTATGCTTTAGGTGAAATACCAGCTAAAACAAAAGAATTCTTCACATTAGTTGCTATAGCTAACTTACACTTAGGTGAAGCTAGATTCCTTCATGGAACAACTGGTATGGTTCTTGATATATTAACTAGAAAACCATTCTGGGATAGAGACCTTAACTTCAACCACGGTACTGGACATGGTGTTGGATACCTTCTAAACATACACGAAGGACCAGCTGGATTCAGATGGACTTACAGACCTCATGAAAGCCATACATTAGAAAAAGGTATGATAATAACTAATGAACCAGGTATATACTTCGAAGGTGAATTTGGTATAAGATTAGAAAATGAATTATTATGCTGCGAAGGAACTAAAAACGAATACGGACAGTTCATGCATTTTGAATCAATAACATTCGTACCATTTGACCTTGATGCTATAGATACATCAATAATGACAGCTCATGACAAAGAACTTCTTAACAACTACCACAAAGAAGTATTTGAAAAAGTATCTCCATTCCTTAACGATGAAGAAAAAGCTTGGTTAGAAAAATACACTAGAGCTATATAATTGAATAAAAATATTTTG
>UQCY01000083.1 GCA_900539645.1 uncultured Clostridium sp.
ATAAATTTTAAGAAGAGTTTTGCTTAATCATCAAATAGGGTTTTTGTAATCGAAATAAAAAGAAAATTTGGAAAATGTGAGGGGTTAATATGGAAAATGCAGGAAAACAGAAACATCCAAAAGGATTGTGGTTAGTAAATACAGCAATGACATTGCAGGGATATTGTGGATACGCATTTGGATCTATATTCATACTATTTTTAACTGCGGATGTATCACAAAATGGGCTTGGTCTTAGTGTTGCTAAGGCATCATCTATGATAGCTATATACAGTTCTATTTGTTATTTAAGTTCAATAGTTGGTGGTTGGATAACAGACAACTATCTAGGAATTCAAAAATCTTTGATATTAGCATGTTTTGTAAATGCAATAGGTGATATTGCCTTATTCGTGGTTAAACCATCTGTACCTAATTTATGGGGATGTTTTTCAATACTTGTTATATCAAGTGCGTTCTTTAAAAGTCAGATAAGTCAGCTAGTAGGTTCGTTATATGATAAAGACGACTTAACAAGAAAAGATGCGGCTTATGCGTTATTCTATAGTGCTATTAATATCGGAGCATTCTTTGGACCAATAATGGCTGGTCTTATAACTGATAAATGGTGTGCTGAAATATCAGCATCAGGACAGATATTATCTTATGGATATAGATATATATTCCTTATAAATGCGGTTGTAATAGGAATTGTAGGGTTAATAGTTTTATTCGGTTCTCCTAAATTATTAGGAGATGTTGGAAAATATCCTGTAAATGATAGAAGAAAAAAAGCTAAAGAGAAAAAATCAGAAAAATTAGCTCATCAGCCATTAACAAAATTAGAAAAAAACAGAATATTTGCTATGGCTATATTATTTGTATTTGTTGTTTTATTCTGGGCTGCATGGTTCCAAACTCAGATGTCATTCTCTATACTTATGAAGGATTTAGTTAATAGAACAGTTGGTGGATTTACAATACCTGTTCCTTGGTTTGTAGCATACAACTCTATCCTTTGTGTAGTATTCGGTCCTATAATGGCAAAACTTTGGATAAAATTAGGAAATAGAAAACAGGGAGACCTTTCTATACCTACAAAAATGGCTTTAGGTATGATATTAACAGCATCTGCATTTATACTATTAATAGTAGGATTAAAAACTCTTAATGGTGTATTTGATGGAAGTGCTAAAATGAATATAGTATTCGTATTAATAGCTTATATAGCACTTACAGTTGGAGAACTTTGTATATCTCCAATAGGTATGGCTATGTTTAATAAATTAGCTCCTGTAAGATACGGATCACTTGCAATGGGTGCTTGGTATTTAAGCAACTGCTTTGCAAACTTAATATCTGGTAAAATAGCAGGTCTTACTGAAAGTATGGGATATATTCAGATATTTGCAACAATATCAATAGTATTAATAGTATTCGCTTTAATGTTATTCGTATTAAGAAAAGGTATTGTTAAATTAATGGCTCTTGATGAAATAGGAGAAGCCTAAAATATAAATAGTTTATATAAAGTTTATTAATAGAAGGAATTACAGAATCAATGTGTAATTCCTTCTATTTTTTTGTAAAGTAACGTTGTATTATTTATATTTGCTTTATGATATAATTATTTTAAAGGTAAATTTTATAAAAGAGGTATTAATTATGAGTAAATATATAGAATTTAAAGATGTAAAAAAAATATATAAAATGGGTGAGGTAGAAATTGCCGCACTTAATGGTGTAAACTTCTCTGTTGATAAAGGAGAATGTGTTGTAATAGTTGGGGCAAGTGGTGCTGGTAAGAGTACAATTTTAAATATATTAGGTGGAATGGATACTGCAACATCAGGACAAATTATTGTAGACGGAAAAAGAATAGATAATTATAGCGATAGAGATCTTATAACTTATAGAAGATACGATATTGGATTTGTTTTCCAGTTCTATAATCTTGTTCAGAACCTTACAGCTAAAGAAAATGTAGAACTTGCAACTCAGATATGTGAAAATCCACTAGATATAGACGATATAATGAAGGAAGTTGGTCTTGAAAATAGAAAAGACAATTTCCCAGCTCAGTTATCAGGAGGAGAACAACAAAGGGTTGCAATAGCTAGAGCACTTGCAAAAAATCCAAAGCTACTTCTTTGCGACGAGCCAACAGGAGCGCTAGACTACAACACTGGTAAGGCAATATTAAAGTTATTACAAAGAACTTGTAGGGAAATGGGTATGACAGTTATAATTATTACCCACAACTCGGCAATAACTCCTATGGGCGATAAAGTAATAAAAGTAAAAAATGGAATGATTGAAAGTATTACTGAAAATGAAAATCCTGTTCCAATAGAAAGGATTGAATGGTAATGAAAAAGGCACTTAATAAAGATATATTAAGGGATATTTTAAAATCCAAAGGAAGATATTTCTCAATAATGCTTATTGTTGCCTTAGGAGTTGCATTCTTTTCAGGAATAAAAGTATCTCCTATGGTAATGAGAAATACAGTTGATAATTATTATGATGATTATAACTTCATGGATGTAGAGGTAATATCTACGCTTGGTTTAACTGATGACGATGTAGATGCTATTAAGAAGCTAGATAGCGTAGAAGGAGTATTTCCAACTTATTCTATGGACGTTATAACCAATGTAAAAGACCAAGATAGAGTATTAAAAGTTCATGCTCTTCCTACAGAAAATTTATCTAAAGACAACAAGGATTACATAAATAGAGTGAAATTGATAAAAGGTAGACTTCCTAAAAATTCTGGTGAGTGTGTCGTACTAAAGCCAAAATACGACCATCTTAACCTAAAGATAGGAAGAAATCTAAAAATAAAATCTGGTACTGAGGATAAATTAAGTGAAAATCTAAAGACAGATAGCTATAAAATAGTAGGATTAGTAGAAACTCCATACTACTTATCATACGAATTTGGAAACTCTTCAATAGGATCAGGAAGTGTGGACGGAATAATGATTGTTCCTCAAGATGATTTTAAAACTGAGGCTTATACAGAGATGTATATAACAGCAAAAGGAGCAAAGGAGCAAACATCATTCTATCAGGAATATAAAGATACTGTTAAAAAGACAGAAGACCAGATAGATAAAATAACAGATGAAAGAATTGATCATAGATACAATGAGGTTGTTGGAGAAGCTACAGATGAGCTAAATAAAGCAAAAAAAGAATATAACGACAAGAAAAAAGAAACAGAAGATAAAATAAATAAGGCTGAAAAAGAATTAAAAGACGGTAAGCAGAAAATAAAAGACGGAAAACAAGAATTAAAAACTAAAAAAGCAGAAACAAAAAAACAGATAAAAGACGGATTTAAACAATTAGACTCTGCAGAAGCTCAATTAAAGAGTGGAAGAAAGCAGTATGAAGCCGCAAAAAAAGAATTTGAATCTCAAAAACAGCGGGCAAATTCTCAAATAAGCAGTGCCGAAAGTCAGCTCGCACCTCTAAAAAGCAATATAGATTCTTTAAAATCTAATATATCAGGATTAGAATCACAGCTTTCAAATCCAAATATATCAGAGGAAGAAAAAGCTTCACTTACACGGACAATATCAGCATATAAAGAAAAGCTTTCAGCCCTTGAAGGCCAGTATAATGAGGGATATGCTAAGATTCAAAGCATAAAAAATCAGATAAAATCTGGAGAAAGAAAATTAGCTCGGACAAAATCTGAATTAGATAGAAATCAAAGAAAAATAAAAACTGAAAGATCTAAACTTTACACTATGGAAGAAAAAGCTGAAAAAGAATTCAAAAAAGCTGAAGAAGAACTAGTGAAAAATGAGAAAAAACTAGTTGATAGTGAAAAGGAACTTGAAAAAGCAAAAAAAGAAGCTAAAGACGAGTTTAAAAAGGCAGAAAAAGATTTAAAAGAAGCAGAAGATGAGATAAAGAAAATTGAAAAGCCGGAATGGTATGTACTAAACAGAGATAAACAGTACTCTGCGGCTGAATACGGTGGATGTGCGGATAGTATAGATGCATTAGCTGGAATATTCCCAGTATTCTTTGTACTAGTTGCAGCACTTGTAGCACTTACTACAATGACTAGAATGGTAGATGAACAGAGAATAAACATAGGAACACTAAAAGGACTTGGATACACTCCAGGAATGATAGCTAAGAAATACATAGTATATGCTATGTCTGCAAGTGCAATAGGTTCTATAATTGGACTAGTAGTTGGATATACACTATTCCCTACAATAATATACAATGCATATGCTATTATGTACACAGTGCCAAAGGTCGAGCTTAGAACAGATTTCTTTATAACAGTACTATCAATAGCTACATCAATATTTGTAACTACATTTGCAGCATTTGCAGCTTGTAGAAGAGAATTAATAGAAGCTCCAGCTATACTTATGCGACCTAAAGCACCAAAGAACGGTAAGAGAATACTTTTAGAAAGAATAGGATTTATCTGGAATAAGATAGGATTTATTTGGAAAGTAACTCTTAGAAATATATTCAGATATAAGAAGAGATTCCTTATGACTGTATTAGGTATATCTGGTTGTACAGCGCTTATCCTTACTGGATTTGGTATAAGAGATTCAATTCAGATGATAGTAGATGTACAGTTTGGAGAATTAAATAAATACAGTATGACTGCTAGTTATGACTCAGATGAAAAAACAGAGGACGTAGAATATTTAAAATCACTTATTTCAAATGAAAAAGGTGTCAAAGAAATAGGAATGTTCCACAATCAGAACGCAAAGGTAATGATAAACAATAAAGAAAAAGAAGTAACGGTTGTAATACCAGAAAATAAAAACACATTTAAAAACTTTATAGATTTAAGAGATAGAAAATCTCATACACCTATAAAACTAGACAACAAAGGAATTGTTATCTCAGAAAAAGCAGCTAGAAACTTAGATGCGAAGGTAGGAGATAAAGTTAAAATCTTAAATGAAAATGATGTAAGTGCTGATGCGGTAATTTCTGGAATTACGGAAAACTATGTAAATCACTATATCTATATGACTAACGATTACTATAAAGCATTATTTAATAGAAATGCAGATAGCAATAGAGTTTATGGAGTACTTGATGATAGTGTGACTCTAGCTCAAGAAGACAAGATGGCAAGCAAAATAATAGACTCTACTTGTGCTAATGGAACAGTATTTACTACTGGTATTAAAGATGGATTCTCAGATACTATAAAATCTCTAAACTATGTAGTATTACTTATGATAGTATCTGCAGGAGCTTTGGCGTTTGTAGTGCTTTACAATTTAAGTAATGTAAATATTTCAGAAAGAATAAGAGAAATAGCTACTATAAAAGTACTTGGATTCTACGACAAAGAGGTATCTGCGTATATCTATAGAGAAAATGTAATACTTACATTGATCGGTGCTGTTGTAGGACTTGGACTAGGGGTAATACTTCATCAGTTTATAATGGTAACAGTAGAAGTTGAAAATATGATGTTTGGACGACTTATAAATCCACTTAGCTATGCAGCAGCGTTTGTACTTACTATAGTTATGGGAACAATAGTAAACCTTGTAATGAATAAAAAACTAAAGAAGGTTGAAATGGTTGAATCTCTAAAATCAGTAGATTAATATATCCACAATAGAATAACTCTTAAAAAGATATAGACTATATAACGGATAAAAGATACAATATAATAAAAAGAATAATAAAGTTGATTGTTTTTAGCAATCAACTTTATCTTTTTAAATTTAAAATAAAAATAAAAACGAGGTGGTAAAAATGCCAATAATAGACGAGGTTATAAATACTATAAAAAAACAGATCGCAAAGATGTTGCTTGGCAAAAAATACAGCGACTATGTAGATATGGATGTTGTATATGATCCGGATGAGGAAATATTCCTTATAACGTTAAAAAGACTGGTGTTTGAAAATAAAATAAACGAAGCTGAGGAGTTTCTTTTTGATAGGGCAGAAAACAACCCTACAGAAAATTTACAGTACATAGCTATTGAATTCTACACTATGGTTATGGAAAAATCTGATGAAGAACTAGCTGAGGCTGGTTTTGATAGAAGTGAGGTAACTACAGGTGTAATGGACTTCAGAGAAGTTATGGGGTTAGCCTAAAATTGAATGGAGAGGTTATCTATGATAGATAGAAAAAAAATAAATCATCTATTTGCAAAGTTGAATTACAGCAGACTTAGCTCTAAGGCAGCAGAGGTAGCATTCTTCCTTACAATGTCAATATTTCCATTTTTAATGTTTACAGTTTCAACAGTTGCATATGTACCTGTACTACAGATAACAAAGTATGTAGATATGATAGAGCAAGTTGTACCTGTAAAAGCAATAGGATTTGTGGATTTGGTTATAAAATCTGCTGTAGAAAAAAGGAATACACATTATATGATAGTCAGCTTTTGTTTGACTATGTGGACTTTTTCTAGAGCGGTTAAAGCACTTATAAAGGGAATGAACGCAGCATTCTATTCGCCTGAAACAAGATCATTCTTAAAAGTAATGATGATATCGATGATATTTACACTAATGCTTTTAGTACTTATATTTACATCTATGATTTTGTTGGTATATGGTGAGAAAATAGGTGTTGTTATATTTAGTTACTTGGGGTTTGACAAGGTATTCTTCAATCTTTGGAACATAACCAGATATGCTGTTGGTACCGTTGCAACTATAATTGTGTTTACTTTATTATACAAATACACACCTAATATAAATCTATCAGCTAAAAGAGTAGCACCAGGGGCAATATTTGCAACTTTTGGATGGTTCTTAATGTCTTATTTATATTCATTCTATACTAATAACTTTTCTAACTACAGCGCCATATATGGAAGCTTCCGGGAGATTATAGTGCTACTAACATGGCTTTATTTCAGTAGTTGGGTTATCGTTATTGGGTACGAAATAAATGCAAGACTATACAGAAGACGGAAAAGAAGACTTGAAATAACTTCTAAATAAGTGATTTCAATGCTTTGAACTTATTTTAGTATACATTTTATAAATTCGATTTAAGTTAATATAAAGATAAAAGTCAGTATAACTAAACAAAGTGCAAAAAATAGCAATTGTTTATTATTTCTAAACTAGAAAAAAATTAATAAAAACTCGCTGTTTATTAATACTAAGAAAATACATAATTAATAAAAACAAAACGCAAATGAGAAAACGATACACACATTGAAATTACTACATTTTGGTTGGTGTTATGAAAAAATAAATAAAAAAATCGAAAAAGAGCTGCTTGAAATTTAACAAGCGGCTCTTAAATTTTAATTCGAAAAATTAAGCTTTACTTTACTTTTTTTATTGTTTATAATTGTGGTAACAAAAAGAAAAGGAAGGGATAGTATGTATGACAGGCGATCTTTAAAGGACATATCTTTAATACTAATAGGATCGACAATATTAGCATTTGGAGTTTACAACTTCTACTATTTAAACAGTATTACAGAAGGAGGAGTATTAGGGATAACTTTACTATTAAAAAACATATTTGGATTTGATGTTTCCATAGCAGGAGCAATACTAGATATAGCTTTATTAATAATGGGATTCAAAATGTTTGGTAAAAAATTCTTTGTATACTCAGTAGGAGCATCTGTAGGATTTTCAGTTTTATATGATATATTTGAAACTGTAGGACCACTACTTCCTCAGATGGGAATGTTTGCATCAGCTGTTTTAGGTGGTTTATCAGTTGGTGTAGGCTGTGGAATAATGATGAGAGTAGGTTGTGCTTCAGGGGGCGACGACGCCTTAGCAATGATAATTTCAAAAGTAACATCATTAAAATTAAGTACAGTGTACTTGATAACAGACGGTGTAGTACTTTTACTTTCAGTGAGTTACATACCAGCAGTTCAGTTAGTATATTCAATAGTAGCTGTTCTAATAAGTGGTAAAACAATCGACTTTATATACGGATTAGGTAGAACTAATAGAGTTGAAGTTGAAAAAACAAATATACCAGCGGGAGTGCATGCTGTTTAAAGTACTATTGATTAAGTTACCAAAACAAATTAAACGGATATAGTTTAATAGATTAAATATATATAAATCATAATGCAAAAGAGGTTTTATTGTAAAATAAAACCTCTTTTTTTGTTGTCAAATTAAATATATTAAAAATTTATGCCAGA
>UQCY01000084.1 GCA_900539645.1 uncultured Clostridium sp.
AAGTATTTATATTTTTATTATTAAATATTTTTTCAATAATGAAATGTTTGTATATAGTTTTTTTCTATAGTGTATCATATTTGTTAATTGTTGTACACGAATATGTTATTATGTGATTGGGTAAACTTTTTCTTTGCCCTAAAAAAAATAGGAGGTACTTTCATAATGAAAGAAAAGAGAAATATCATTATCGGTGGTGCTGTTATAGGTATAATGGCTGTTATATCAGTTATGCTTGGTAACCCTAAAAACATGGGTATCTGTATAGCTTGCTTCATCAGAGATACTGCTGGTGCTCTAAGCTTACATCAGGCTCCTATTGTACAGTATGTAAGACCAGAAATCATAGGATTTATATTAGGTTCATTCATTCTTGCATTTGCTAGCAAGGAATTCAGTTCAAGAGGAGGATCTTCTCCACTTATAAGATTCTGCCTTGGATTTATAGTTATGGTTGGTGCATTAATGTTCTTAGGATGCCCAACAAGAATGGTTTTAAGATTAGCTGGTGGTGACTGGAATGCCATAGCTGGTTTAGCTGGATTTATAGTAGGTATACTTATAGGTATAGTATTCTTAAACAAAGGTTTCACTTTAAAGAGAAACTACAAACAGTCTAAATTAGAAGGATTTATAATGCCTGCAATATGCGTATTCTTATTCATATTACTTGCAGTTAACTCTACTCTTCTTGTATTCTCTACAGAGGGACCAGGTTCAATGCATGCTCCAATATTCTTCGCACTTGCAGTTGGTCTTATAGCTGGTGCTATATGCCAGAAAACAAGACTTTGCATGGCTGGTGGTATAAGAGATATAGTTTTATTCAAAGACTTCTATCTTGTAAGCGGATTTATAGCTATGCTTGTTGGTGCTTTCTTAGCTAACGTAATAACTCATCAGTTTGCTCCTGGATTTGCAGATCAGCCAGTTGCTCATACAGATGCTTTATGGAACTTCTTAGGAATGGTTGTTTGTGGTTGGGGTTCTATACTTCTTGGTGGATGCCCAATGAGACAGCTAGTTTTATCAGGTGAAGGTAACATCGACTCATCTATAACTATATTAGGTCTTTTAGTTGGTGCTGCATTCTGCCACAACTTCAAACTTGCATCTTCTCCAGAAGGTCCTACTCCAAACGGAATGATAGCTATAGGAATATGTGTTGTTGTTCTTCTTATAATATCTTACTTTGGATGCAAAGCCGGAAACGAAAAAAAAGCTGCTCCAAAAACAAATGTTAAAGTAGAAGCTTAATAAAATAGTTTTAATTTTTTCGGAATAGATATAAACTATAATATATAGCTCTAAATTTTTTATAAAGGAGATGTTTTGTAATGAGAATAGATGCTAGAGGCTTATCTTGCCCACAGCCAGTTTTAATGACTAAAAAAGGTGTTGCAGAAAATCCAAATGGTGTCGAAGTATTAGTAGATAACATGACTGCTTGCAACAACGTTAAAAAATTCTTAAAAAATGCAGGCTTCAACGTTACAGTTGAAGAAGTAGGAGATGAAGAGTTCTTAATCTCTTCTTCAAAATAGTATGACTTATTTTTCAACATTTTTCACTCACTCTGGAGCTATAAAATTCTCTAAACTTTGTATGGATAAGGGGATACCTAGTGACTCAGGTCCAGTTCCTAGAAAGTTAAGTTCTAACTGTGGAATAGGTGTTAAATTTGAATACGATGGACCACACGAAGATCTATACATAGATGATATGGAAAGAGTGTACACTCTTGAAAATAATGTCTATACTTTAATAGCAGATTATGACTAAAAATTAGCCCTTAGCTTTTATGCTGAGGGCTTTTTATTATCAATATTTATTGACATTTAAAAAGCTCTCAGAATTTTTCTAAGAGCTTTTATTATTCTATTTAATTCATATAATCATCTGTATTTACAGGTAATCCTTTTTTATCCAATCTTTCTTCTGTTACATCTTTTATTATTGAGTAGATAAATGCAAATAGTGGAACTCCAAGTAACATTCCTACTAATCCTAAGAACTTACCTGCTATAAGCAGTGCAAATAATATCCAGAATGCAGATACACCTATTGAATCTCCTAATATCTTAGGTCCTATTACATTTCCATCAAGCTGCTGGATTATAAGTATTATTATAAGCAACCAGAACGCCTTTATAGGACTTACAAACCGGACAAGTATAACTGATGGTATTGCTCCAAAGAATGGACCAAAAAATGGTATTACGTTTGTTACACCTACTATCACAGTTACAAGTAATGTATAAGGCATCTTAAATATTGTTAAAACAACAAATGTTATTATCGCTATTATAAATGAATCTAATATTTTTCCACCTAAGAATTTACCAAAGATCTTATTAGCTCTATGGGTTAACTCTAATATTTTATAAGAATGTTCTCTATTAAATATCGCATAAGTTATCTTTTTTGATATAGCAAAGAATTTTTCTTTGTCTTTTAATAAATATATAGAAACTATAACCCCTAAAACTATATTCCATAAACTAGAAATAACAACCATTATTGTATTACCTATAACTGGTATTATATCTGTCATAAAGTTCATAATGAAATCTGTAAGCTCTTTCCACTTTGATTCTAGTATTTCCATACTAGCTGGAGTTAAGTTAAACTCTTCTATAAGTTTATTTATCATTACTGTAGCATTATTCACATAATTTGGAATATCATTAAATAATCCTATTATACTTTCTAAAAGTTCTGGCCATACAAAGTGCACGAATAAATAACAAAGTGTTCCTGCCACAAAATAAGTTATTATCATAGATATAGCTCTTACCTTTGCTGGACTTTTTACTTTCATCTTTTCAGATATTATTCTATTTTCTATAAATTTCAATATAAAATTCAGCAAATATGCTATAGCAAATCCAATTATAAACGGATATAAAATAGCTATAAAATCACTGATTTTACTTGAAAATACTTTTACTTGAGAACTTATCAAGTAAAATACTATACTGCAAGCAATCACAATAAATGAATATACCGCAACCGTCGTATATTTTCTATTCCAGTCTATCTTCATATTTCCCCTCCTCTTCTCAATAACTAGATTCTATCATAAAAACGACTTTTTTTTAACCTAATCGTTACATTGTTAAAAAAATTTTACATTTATAAAAACGCCATAAGCAAATATTAATATATTTACCTATGACGTTTTGTATATTTATATCTTATTCATTTTTTATTTATTTTATAAAATCTATATATCCCAAGTTTATTATTATGTAAATTAAACTTACATCGCTTCGTCATCTTCAAACTGAGAGTTATATAATTTAGCGTAGAATCCACCTTTTTCTAATAATTCCTCGTGGCTTCCCTGTTCAACTATATCCCCTTCATTCATTACGAGAATCATATCTGCATCTTTAATTGTAGATAATCTATGGGCAATTATAAAGCTTGTTCTTCCTTCCATTAAATTATCCATAGCTTTCTGTATAAGAAGTTCTGTTCTGGTATCAACTGAACTAGTTGCTTCATCTAGTATTAAAATTTTAGGATCCGCAAGTATTGCTCTTGCTATTGTAAGAAGCTGTTTCTGTCCCTGTGAAACATTGCTTGCCTCTTCATCTAAAACCATATTGTATCCATCATTTAAAGTTTTTATAAAATGATGTACATTGGCAGATTTTGCAGCTTCAACTACTTCTTCATCAGTTGCATCCAATTTTCCGTATCTTATATTTTCTTTTATTGTTCCATTGAATAACCAAGTATCCTGTAAAACCATACCAAATGCTTCTCTAAGCTCTGAACGGTTAAAGTTTCTAATATCATGTCCATCTATTTTTATAGATCCGCTATTAACATCATAGAATCTCATAAGAAGTTTAACTATTGTAGTTTTTCCTGCTCCTGTTGGTCCAACTATAGCTATCTTCTGACCTTTTTTCACATTTACAGAGAAATCGTGTATTATAGTTTTGTTTTCTTTATATCCGAAGTTTACATGTTCAAATTCTATATTACCTTTTATATCATTTACATCTGCAGGATTTATAACTGTCTGGTCTTCCTCTTCTTCATCTAAGAATTCAAATACCCTTTCAGCTGCTGCAGCTGTAGACTGTAACTGGTTTGCTACCTGAGCAAGCTGATTTATAGGCTGAGTAAAGTTTCTAACATACTGTATGAATGACTGTATATCCCCAACTTCTATAGTCTTTCTTATAGCTAACCATCCACCAAGTATAGAAACCATAACATATCCTAAGTTTCCTATAAATGCCATAAGTGGCTGCATCATACCTGATAAGAACTGAGATCTCCAAGCAGAATCGTAAAGTTCATCATTTAATTTATTAAATTCTTCTGTTACCTCTTCTTCTTTGTTGAATACCCTAACTATCTGATGTCCACCGTAGTTTTCTTCAACAAGACCATTAACATGCCCTAAAAATCTCTGCTGTTTTTTGAAATATTTCTGTGATTTTCCAACAACTTTTCTAACTGCAAACATTGATAGTGGAATTATAACAAGTGCTGCTAAAGTCATTATCCAACTTATAGAAAGCATCATTATAAGTACACCAACCATAGTTGTTACAGATGTTATAAGCTGAGTTAAACTCTGATTTAAACTCATTCCAAGTGTATCTACGTCGTTTGTTATTCTAGAAAGTATCTCACCATGTGTCTTAGTATCGAAATACTTCATTGGCATTCTATTTATTTTTTCTGATATCTGATTTCTCATTTCATAAGATATTTTCTGAGAAATTCCACTCATTATATATCCCTGAATAAATGAGAACAGAGCACTTACTATGTAAAGGCATACCAATATTAAAAGTATCTTTTCTATAGCACTAAAGTCTATTCCACCTGTACCAGATACCTTTGCCATTAAGCCTTCAAATATCTTTGTAGTAGCCTTACCTAATATCTTAGGTCCAACTATTGAAAATACTGTACTTCCTATTGCAAATAATAGTACTGCAATAAGAGCTACTTTATATTCTGACATATATTTCATAAGCTGCTTCATAGTACCTTTAAAGTCATTTGCTTTTTCGCCCATAGCAGCTCCACCATGTCCATGCCCCATCGGTCCACGTCCCATTGGCCCACCTTTCATCGGACCGCCTGGCATTTTTTTCATATCACTATTACTCATTTCCTAGCTCCTCCTTTGAAAGTTGTGATAGAGCTATCTGTTTATATACTTCACAAGTTTTTAGAAGCTCTTCGTGTGTTCCTTTTCCTATTACTTTTCCTTCATCTAAAACAATAATCTGTTCTGCATGTAGGATTGTACTTATTCTCTGTGCAACTATTAAAACTGTACTGTTTCCAGTTTTCTTTTTAAGAGCTTTTCTTAAAGCTGCATCAGTTTTTAAATCTAGCGCTGAGAAACTATCATCAAATATATAAATTTCAGGATCCTTAGCTATTGCTCTAGCTATAGATAATCTCTGTTTCTGCCCACCAGATACGTTTGTACCACCCTGAGCAATCTTAGTATCAAATCCTTCTGGTTTTGAATCTATAAATTCTGTAGCCTGTGCTATTTCAGCAGCTTCTCTTATCTGCTCATCTGTAGCATCAGGATTTCCGTATCTCAAGTTAGATGCTATTGTTCCTGTAAATAATATTCCTTTCTGAGGAACATAACCAATCTTATCTCTTAAATCCTTCTGAGTTACTTCTCTTATATCTACACCATCTACTAAAATCTGTCCTTCTGTTACATCAAAGAATCTAGGTATTAAGTTTATTAATGTAGACTTACCACTACCTGTACTTCCTATAAATGCTGTAGTTTCTCCAGGTTTAGCAGTAAATGATATATCTGATAATATTTCTTCTTCTGCATCTGGATATTTGAATGAAACATTTTTAAATTCAACAACACCCTTTTTATTTCCAGAGAATTCTTTTGCACTCTTAGGATCTTCTATTGTAGGTTCTGTTTCTATTACTTCACATATACGTCCTGCAGAAACTGAAGCTCTAGGAATCATAACAGACATCATAGCTATTACAAGGAATGACATTATTATCTGCATTGTATACTGAATAAACGCCATCATATCCCCAACCTGCATAGTACCTGCATCTATACTATAAGTACCTTTGTAAACTATAAGAACTGCTATTAAGTTCATTACAAGCATCATAGCTGGCATCATACAAGACATTATTCTATTTACAAATATATTTACCTTAGTAAGGTCACCATTTGCCTTGTCAAATCTTTCTTCTTCGTGTTTCTGATTACTAAATGCTCTTATCGGCATTATACCTGTTATTATTTCTCTAGAAACTAAGTTTAATCTATCCACAAGATCCTGAACTAGTTTGAACTTAGGCATTACAAATGTAAATAATATTCCAAGTAAGAATACTATACAAAGTACTGCTACACCTATTATCCAGCTCATAGATACGTTTGTATTTATAACTTTAAATACACCCATCATAGCCATCATTGGAGCGTAGAATATAAATCTAAGTATCATGACCATCATCATCTGAATCTGCTGTATATCGTTTGTACTTCTAGTTATTAAAGAAGCTGTAGAGAATTTTTTCATCTCTTCATTTGAGAACGACATAACTTTTTCATATACATTATTTCTAAGTGTTTTACCAAGTGTAGCTGCTACCTTAGCTGCTAAATAAGTAACTATTATTGTTACAAACATACTTAAAATAGCTATTCCTAGCATCTGTCCACCAGATTTTAGGATATATTTATTTTGTAGGTTATCTAAATCAATTCCTATGCTTTTGTACTCGTTATTTACATATGCAATGGCACTCTGAGTTATTATACTATCCGGCATAGAGTCAAATTTTTTAAACATCTCTTTTCTCATAGAATCCAACTGCTCTTCAGGCATAGTTCCCATTATCTCTATAAGAGATTTATCCTTCATAACCATTGCTGCCTGTGGAGGCATCATTTTTAAAATATTTTCTTTTATTTTTTTACTTTCTTCTCCATCTTTTTCGATAGCAAGAAGTGCCATTTCTGGCTTACCAAGGATTTCGTTTAATTTTTCATTTTTTTCCTTGTCTATTTCTTTTAATACATATACATTTTCTGTTTCTAGTTTTGGATATTTTTCAACGTATTCGTCATAATTTTCATCGCTAGTATCTCCAGATTTTACTAATGTATATGCGTCTTCAACAGTATTTTGTTCATCATCGTCGACAAACATAAACAGTCTTTTTAATTCACTTTCTTTTATAACTTCTGGTACCGCATTTTCTATACCACCCTGTTGTATTCCGACATTAACTATCTTTGATGTATAGTCCGGTAGTGATATATCACATAACGCCTGAATTAAAAGTAAAATTATTATAGCTACTACTGATACTGCTGATTTTTTTAAGTATTTCATTATTTTCAGCATAATCATTTTCCTTTCGATTTTCTTTATTTTAGAGTTGTTATATTTTTTAGTTTAGTATATTTAAATATTTTAGTTTATTATTAGTTTAGTTTTCGTATTTATTTAGCTATGTTTGTTTATGTTTTCAATTATCTTTTTCAAAAGCATTTTTGTTAATAACTTTTGCTCATCAGAAAATCCTTCAAAACATATTTCATCTAATTCGTTATTTACCTTTATTATAGAATTGTACTTTTCTCTTCCTTTTTCCGTTAAAAAAACTCTTGTCTTTCTCCGGTCTTTTTCATCTGCAACTTTTTTTACTAATCCTAGTTTTTCCATCCTAGATACCATAGTCGTTGTTGTAGATGCCTTTACATTTCTACAAGCTGTAAGCTCTTTCAAGCTCTGCCCATCATTGTGGTATAAAGAAATTATTATATATGGTTGTCCATGATGAAGTCCTTCTCTCTTTAAATGCTCATCAGTAAGATTAAAGTGAGCCCTAAAAAGTCTCATCAATGTCGTCGTAAGCTTATCCTCAAAATCTCCAGAATTAATCTGACATTCATCTTTCATAACTACACCTCCTTAAAATAATTTAATTAGTTGGCTAACTATTATAGTATATCAATTCATTTTAATATACAATAATTTTTTATAACTTTTCATATTAATTTCACCTTTTTTATTATGTTTTATTTATGAAAACCTTTCTTTATAA
>UQCY01000085.1 GCA_900539645.1 uncultured Clostridium sp.
ATAAGTTGTTAAATTTGGTATAATATAATATGGTATAAAATATTGAAATTATGCTCTGATTTTGTCATTTGATTGTGTTTTTTGATTTTACGATTAAAAAATGATAAATTTAGATAGTTAAAAGTATGATATAGATCATATATTTTTAAATTTTAAAAATAGGCGGTGATTTATATGGAAAATATTAGAGAAAATATTGAAAGTATAAGAAAGAGAATAGCAGATGCAGCTAAGAGAGCTGGCAGAGATGCCGATGATATAAAGCTTATTGCAGTTACTAAGACTGTTGATGTTGATAAGGTTGAGGAAGCTATAGCAGCAGATGCTTTAGATGCTGGAGAGAATAAGCCTCAGGAATTAGCGAGAAAGTATGAGGTTTTAGGAGATAAGATTAGATGGCATCAAATAGGATCATTACAGACAAATAAAGTTAAATATATAATAGACAAGGTTTGTATGATACATTCTTTAGATAGAGAAGGGCTTGCTGAGGAGATAGACAAGAGAGCTAATAAAATAGGTAGGGTGATTGATTGTCTTGTTCAGGTGAATATTTCTGGAGAAGAGAGTAAACACGGCATGTCTAGAGAAGAAGTAGAGCCATTTGTTAGATTAGTAGCTGAAAAATATCCCAATATAAAGATAAAGGGACTTATGACAATGGCGCCATTTGACGCTGAGAGAGATGAGATAAGAAAAGTATTCAGAGATCTTAAAGAGCTTTCTGATGAAATAAATAATATGAATATAGAAAATGTTGAGATGAAAGAGCTTTCTATGGGTATGACAAATGATTTTGAAATAGCTGTAGAAGAGGGAGCTACAATGGTTAGAGTCGGAACTGCTATATTCGGAAAAAGAAATTACAACAAATAACAAAGTAAATTGGAGGACAGTAACATGGCAAAAATAATCGATAAAATGAAGAATATATTCAGTGATGATGACGATTTAGATTACGATGAATATGAAGGTGATGAATACGAATATGATGATGTAGAGGAAGAAGAGGAAGTTGAAGAAACTGAAGATTACAGTGCTCTACCATCTAATCCTAAAATAGGAAAAGTAATCGACTACCCAGCAGGAGGACATATGAAAGTTGTTATATATGCTCCTAAAATATACGACGAAGCAACTCAGATAGCAGATGCTTTAAAACAGAGAAAAACAGTAGTTGTAAACCTAGATGGAGTATCATCTCCACAGGTTAAAAAATCTATATTCGACTTCTTAAATGGGGCAGTTTATGTATTAGATGGAGATATCCAGAAAGTTGCTGGATCAATATTCATACTTGCTCCAAATAATGTTGATATAGATGCCAGTGTGAAAAAAGAACTAGAAAGTAGAGCGCTTTTCCCTTGGCAGAAATAATAACAAAATAATATAGATGAAAGTGGGAATGCTAATGCATACATTAAGGATAGCTATAGCCTATCTTCTTGATATAATTTCATGGATAATAGTGGTTAAAAGCTTATTTACATGGGTTCCATCTCTTATGGAAACAAAGTTATATCAGATAATGGACGAAATAACAGAGCCAATAGAAGGACCTATAAGAAGAATACTTTATAAAAATTACTCTGGTCCTGTAGATTTTTCGCCTGTTATAGCGATAATAATACTGATATTCTTGAAAGGACTAGTTTTATAGGATGGACAAGATAAGACTTACTAACCACATAAAGGATATAGAATTAAAGAACAAGATGTTCAAATTGATAGATAAAGCTAATACCTGTCTAAAGAATTATGAAGCAAAAAGTACTGAATTTATGAATCCATTTGAGATAAAGAATGCTATGGATATAATTAATTCAGAGTCTGATTTGGAGTATCATTCTGATGGAGGATATGAAGGTGCGGAGAGAAGTGTGCTATCTATATACCCATTTTATATGGAGTATGAGGATATTGAGCAGCCTATAAAATTCATACAGATTGATGGAAATTTCAAATTTAGAAGTGTATCTCATAAAGATTATTTGGGTTCTATTTTAGGGCTTGGAATAAAGAGAGAAAAGATAGGTGATATATTAATTCACGAAGATTTTTGTCAGGTTGTAGTTAGCAGCGATATATGTGATTATATTGTTATGAACCTCACAAAAGTTGCTACAAATTCTGTAAAAGTAAAGGAAATAAATCGAGAAGAATTAAAGACTTCAGAAAAGAAATACAAAGATATCTCGTTTACAGTATCTTCAGATAGACTAGATTGTGTAATAAGTGGAATATACAATATTTCTAGACAGGAAAGTCTAAAGTACATAAATGCGGAGAGAGTCCATTTGAATTATGAAAAGATAACATCTGCATCAAAGACGGTATCTTCAGGAGATCTTATTTCAGTAAGGGGAAAAGGAAGATCTGAAGTTGTTGAAATAGGCAGGGAGACCAGAAAAGGAAGAACTAGAGTAAAAGCTAGAATAATATTATAGTTGAGGAGAAGATAATGATAACACCACAGGAGATAGAAGAAAAAGTTTTTAAAAAATCTATGAGAGGATTCAACTGTGAAGAAGTTGATGAATTTTTAGATGATTTAAGAGTAGATTATGAAAATCTTATAAGAGAAAATGAATCTCTTAAAGAGAGAGTTAGAATGTACAGCGAGCAGTTAAATAAATACACAAACATAGAGGATACTTTAAAAGAAACTCTTATAACAGCTCAGACAGCTGCAGAAGATACTACATCTGCTGCAAATAAAAAAGCTAGAATAATAGTAGAAGAAGCTGAATTTATGGGAAAACAGAAAATAGACGAAGCTACAAGCAGAGTTATCGAAATCAGAAAAGAATACGATAATCTTACTGCTGAATTTAAGATGTTCAAAAATAAATTCAAATCACTTCTAGAAAGCGAAATAAAAAATATAGACGAAATATGCTCTAATATAGATACTGGACTTGCAAGTCAGTATGAATGGAGAACTGCTATGGATAGTTATGAAGATGAAAGATTTGATATAGATGATACTTTTGGCGCAACTGGAGCAATGGATGATGAAGAAGAATATCATTCTGATGAGGAACGAACTTCTCCAGAAGACATATTCAATCTATAAAAAAATATTATAAATAATATTGAATTTAGAGATAATATAGAATTATCTGAAAAAAATAAAAAATAACTATTGACTAAAATTAGTTTTTGGTATAAACTTTCAAAGTATAGAAAACAAAATCTTTAAAGGCTATGATGAAGACAGTAGACTCATGATTTTATTTTTACAGAGAACCGGATTAGCTGAGAACCGGCAAAATATACTGAGTTGAATATCACTTCGGAGCTGAAGGCTGAAAGATTTATCCTATTTGGATTTATCAAATAAGTTATTCCGGTAATGTGCCGTTATACAGTAGAGTGTCGTATAGATAATTTTTAAATTTATCTATGCGGAATTAGGGTGGTAACGCGAGCAACTCGTCCCTTTGTGTATGCAAAGGCGACGAGTTTTTTTTATTTGAAAAACTTATTTTGGAAAACTTGAGCAATTAAAGATAAAGAATAATTAGAGGAAAGGGTGAATTAATAATGGCGAACTTTAAACCATTAGTAGACACTTCTGTTAAAGAAGCAGAAGCAAAAGTATTTGATTACTGGCAGGACATCGATATACTAGAAAGAACTTTAGAAAAAGGTCAGAACGATCCAAGTTTCGTATTCTTTGAAGGACCTCCAACAGCAAATGGAAACCCTGGTATACACCACGTTGTTGCCAGAACATTAAAAGACTGGGTATGTAGATATAAAACAATGTCTGGATACCAGGTAAAAAGAAAAGCTGGTTGGGATACTCATGGTCTTCCAGTAGAAATACAGGTAGAAAAAGAATTAGGATTATCTGATAAACAGGAAATAGAAGATTACGGAATAGCAGAATTCTGTGATAAATGTAGAGAATCAGTATTCTCTTTTGAAAAACAGTGGAGAAACATGACGGAAAGAATGGCTTATGAAGTTGACCTTGATAACCCATACATAACATTAGACAACAACTACATAGAATCTGTTTGGTGGATATTAAATAAATTCAACAAAGAAGGATATATGTATGAAGGACATAAAATACTTCCTTACTGCCCAAGATGTGGAACTGGTCTTGCATCACACGAGGTTGCACAGGGATATAAAGAAGTAAAAACTAATACATTAGTAGCTAAATTCAAAAAAGCTGGAACTGAAAATGAATACTTCTTAGCATGGACAACTACTCCATGGACATTACCATCAAACGTATCATTAACAGTAAATCCAGAAGTTACTTATGTAAAAGTTAAACCAGCTGATGTAGATGAATACTACTACTTAGGCGAACCATTACTTGAAAAAGTAATGAAAGATAGAGAATACGAAGTTGTTGAAAAAATTACTGGTAAAGATTTAGAATATGTTGAATACGAACAGTTATTAGACTTCGTAAAACCTGATAAAAAAGCTTTCTTCATAACTTGCGCTGATTACGTAACTACTGAAGACGGTACAGGTATAGTACATACTGCTCCAGCATTTGGGGAAGACGACTACAACTGTGGTAAAAAATATGGTTTACCAGTACTTCAGCCAGTTGATGAAAGAGGAGAATTTACTGCAACTCCATGGAAAGGTAAATTCGTAATGGAAGAAGGACTAGATGTTGAAATAATAAAATATCTAGCTAAAGAAAATAAATTATTCAGCAAAGAAAAAGTTGTTCACAACTATCCTCACTGCTGGAGATGTCAGACTCCACTTGTTTACTATGCTAAACCAAGTTGGTACATAGAAATGACTAAATTAAAAGACCAGTTAATAGCTAACAACAACACTGTAAACTGGTATCCAGAATTCGTTGGTCAGGGAAGATTTGGTAACTGGCTAGAAGAATTAAAAGACTGGGCAATATCAAGAAGTAGATATTGGGGAACTCCTCTTCCAATGTGGAGATGTGAATGTGGAAATACAGAATCTGTAGGATCAAGACAGGAATTAGCTGATATGGCTGTTGAAGAAATAGATCCAGCAACTGTAGAACTACACAGACCATATGTAGATGAAATACATCTAAAATGTCCAAAATGTGGTAAACCAATGACTAGAGTAAAAGACGTTATAGACTGCTGGTTCGATTCAGGATCAATGCCATTTGCTCAGCATCATTACCCATTTGAAAATAAAGAAAACTTTGATCAGTTATTCCCAGCAGATTACATCTGTGAAGGTATAGACCAGACAAGAGGATGGTTCTACTCATTATTAGCAATATCAACATTTGTAATGGGTAAAGCACCATACAAAAACGTACTAGTTAACGACCTTGTTCTTGATAAAGACGGTAAGAAAATGTCTAAATCAAGAGGAAATACTGTTAACCCATTTGAATTATTCGACAAATATGGAGCCGATGCTTTAAGATGGTACTTATTATACGTATCTCCACCATGGACTCCAATAAGATTCGACGAAGAAGGATTAAAAGAAGTTCAGTCTAAATTCGTAGGAACAATGAAGAACGTATACAACTTCTTCACTCTATACGCTAATACTGACAATATAAATCCTGGTGATTTCTTCGTTGAATACAAAGATAGATCAGAATTAGATAGATGGATACTTTCTAAATTCAACAACTTAAAAGCTGAAATAGAAGAAAACCTAGAAATATTCGAAGTTAACAAAACTATAAGAAGAATACAGGAATTCATAAATGACGATTTATCTAACTGGTATATAAGAAGATCTAGAAGAAGATTCTGGGAACCAGAATTAACTGAAGATAAAAAAGCAGTTTACAACACTACTTATGAATTATTAACTGAATTATGTAGAGTTGTAGCTCCATTTGCTCCTTACTTATCAGAAGAAATGTACAGAAACTTAACTGGAGAAGAATCAGTTCATCTAGCTTCTTATCCAAGATGCAACAAAGAGCTTCTTGATGAAAAACTAGAAGAAAAAATGGACTTAGTTAAAAACTTAGTTACTCTAGGAAGAGCTTCAAGAGAAAACGCTAGAATAAAAGTTCGTCAGCCATTAAAAGAAGTATTAATAGATGGAAAATACGAATCTGTTATAGCTGACTTAGTTGACATAATAAAAGAAGAATTAAATGTTAAAGAAGTTGTATTCGCTAAAGATTTAAGTGAATACATGAACTACAGCTTAAAACCTAACTTCAGAGAAGTTGGTTCAGTATTAGGTAAAAAAGTAAATGCATTTGGTAAAGCTTTAGCAGCATTAGATGCACATGATACTGTAACTAAACTTGAAAACGGTGAAAAAGTAGTAGTCAACCTTGATGGAGAAGACTTCGAATTTGGTGAAGAATATGTTCTTGTAAACATATCAGCTAAAGAAGGATTCAACGTATCTATGCAGAACAACGTATTCGTTCTTCTTGACACAGAATTAAACGAAGACTTAATAAACGAAGGATTTGCTAGAGAATTCATATCTAAAGTACAGCAGTTAAGAAAAGCTGCAAACTTTGAAGTTCTAGACAACATAGTAATAGACTACTGCTCAGATGATGAAGTAGCTAAAGCGGTTGCTGAATTTGAAGACTACATCAAATCAGAAACTCTAGCTGTTGAATTAAACAGAGTAGAAGATGCTAGCTTAGAACAGCACAACTTAAACGACCATATGACAGGAATAAAAGTAACTAGAAAATAATTTCTAATTAGCTTAGATGTCATAAGGACTAGAAAATTAATAAAAAATATAATATAATGATAATGTTATATCAACTAAAAGAAGTGTTTCGGATTCCGGAGCACTTCTTTAATGCGCAAAATTAATGTTTAGAGAGAAAATATTTTGAAATCAAATCAAAAAGGGAGAAAATTTAATAGGAGGTAAGATATGGGAGATAGAAAAAAAGGGATCTCGTTAGTTCTAATCGCCACAACATTCTGGGGAATGATGGGGATAAACAGTAGAACATTATCATTAGCTGGTCTTTCTGCTATGGATATAGCATTTATCAGATGCTCTATTGCTGGGGTATTATTTACAATTTATATGTTAATTAGAAAGCCAGAGGAATTAAAACAAAAATTATCGGGAATACTTGTAGGATGCTTATATGGAGTAGTATGCTTCGTACTAGGATTTATGACATACAACGTATCTGTTGAAAGAGTGCCGATATCAGTTGCTACAGTGCTTATGTTTACAAATCCAATATGGGTGTCTATATTTGGAGCGGTTGTATTTAAGGACAAGATGACTAAGAAAAAAGTATTAGTTATATGTATGTGTATAGTTGGATGTATATGCATATCAGACGTAATGTCTACTGGAGGAGCAAATTTAGACGTTATAGGTATAGCTGCAGGTCTTATAAACGGAATGACTTTTGCTATGCAGATAATAATACCAAGATTCTTTGATGGTAAGTACTCAAAAGATGCAATACTAGTCTATGGATTTATATCAAGTACGATTGTACTATCGTTCTTTACAGATTTCTCAAATATAGCATCTGCTGTAACAGGACCAAATTCTATGGTAGTAATAGCTAACATGCTTGCTATATCAGTACTTTCAACATTCATAGCTAGCACATTCTATGTCAAATCAACAGAATACATAGAAACTCAGGTTACAAGTATACTAGTATCACTAGAACCGATACTAGGAAGCATATTTGCGTTCTTCATATTTGGAGAAACAATGTCTCAAACTCAACTACTTGGTGCAGCCATAGTAATACTTGCAGCATGTGTACTAGAAGCGGACTTATCAAAAATAACAGAAAAAATACTAATTCCTTTCTCAAGTAAACAAACAAAATAAAAAAAATAAAAATTTATATGTTAATAACTCTCGGAGATTGAAGTCATAGACAAACTCCTCTCCAGGCAATCAAGTTGCATTGTCGAGTTCGTTTTGTCTATGCACTTCAATCTACCAAGTTAGTTATTATTCATATAAATTTTAATTTAAACAAGTCAAACAGTTTATAAAATTATTAAAATGCTTATAATAAAGTAACTGTTTTATTTAATCTATTATAAATTTACTAACTTAAAA
>UQCY01000086.1 GCA_900539645.1 uncultured Clostridium sp.
TTATGTATAGAATAGCTTTTTATTAATCTTCTTTTATTCTTATACAACCATATACTTCTCTTTCATCTTTTGAATCTGATAAATATTTTAATCCTTCATGTCTTACTGTATCTATTAAAGTGTACTTTTTTATAAACTTAAGTTCTTTCGATTTTAATTTTCTAACTTTAACATCAAATTCTATAAATTGCCCTTCATACCTAAATATATATCTTCTTATCTTCTTTCCTGGTGGTATATAGTTTATTTTATATTTTATTTTTTCAGACTTATATTTTCTTACTTTTTTACTTTTCACATCCGCTTCATCATCTCCAAATTTCCAAAATGTTCTTTTTAAATCTATATATAATATAAGATTAACATTGGTAGCAGGGAAATTCCCTTTATTTTCTATTTCTATACAAGAGTATTTATCTTTCATATTTTCATCTTCCATATATATATATCATCATTGTATCTCCTATAAGGAAAACCATCACCTCTTTTATCATGTTCAAATCTAAATCTATTTTTTAAAAAAAATTCATCCTCAATTCTGATAATATTTTCATCTACCAATTTATGTTCTATTACTAACCTTGGATTATTTTCTTTTTTTTGTAATCTGTATACAAGAATTGATATCCATAAAGTTAGTATTGTACTTGAAATTTCTATAAAATTCTTTATTACTTCCAAATTTTTTATATTACTCATCCTCTCCAAATTTAATATGTAAAAAGGTTGCTGCAAAAGCAACAACCTTTTAATAATCTTATTCTTCTTCAGTTTCATTTAATTTCCATTCACCATTTTCATCCTGTTCTGCATCTATACCAAGTTCCTCAAGTACCTTAGCATATTCTTCATCACTTAGCGAATTAAGATACTCAGCAAGTGCCTCTACCTGAGCTTCATCTGGTTCAACAACCTGAGTATATTCCTCAGCACTAACTGTTTCTATGTTATCCATATCTATCTCTTTCTGACCTAGAGCTTCTCTAGCAAAACCAAATAAATATTTTAAAGTATCTCTTCTAATATTCATATTCATTTCGTCGTACATTCTACCAGCTTCAACAGTATATTCTTTAACTGGGTCTTTCTGTGCAGATGCCTGAAGTCCTATACCCTGTCTCATCTGATCCATTAAATCTATATGATATGTCCAATAGTTGTCGACAACAGTTAAAAGTGTTTCCCTTTCTTCTGCCTTTACCATATCTTCTCCCATAAGCATCTTTTTAAGATTATAGATATTTTCAACTATTGCATAAGTCTGGTTAGCTATAGCTTCTGGAGATAAATCTGCCCAACCAGGTATTATTAGTGTATTATATGGTACGAATTCGTTGTATAAATGAGCTACATATTTTACAAAATCTCTATCTTTTCCTCTTAAATATCTTTCTGTAGCAAATCTTATTCTTTCTTTTATCATTTCCTGAATTTCTTCAGATATGTCTGCATTATCAAGTACTTTATCTCTTTCTGCATATACAACTTTTCTCTGTTCGTTGATAACGTCGTCGTATTCAAGTACCTGTTTTCTAGTCTGGAAGTTTTTACCTTCTATTGTTTTCTGTGCTTTTTCTACAGTTTTAGTAAGCTGTTTACTTTCCATACCGCCGTGTTCATCTGGAGTTATTTTTTTAGAAAGTTTTTCTATAGTTTTACCACCGTATAGTTTTATTATTTCGTCTTCTACACTGACGAAGAATCTTGATTTACCAGGATCTCCCTGACGTCCAGAACGTCCTCTAAGCTGGTTGTCTATACGTCTTGATTCGTGTCTTTCAGTACCAATTACGTAAAGTCCGCCTGCTTCTCTTACTTTCTGAGCTTCTTCTTTATCTCCGGCACCAAGTTTTATATCTGTACCTCTACCAGCCATGTTAGTTGCTATTGTTATAGCTCCTAGTTTACCAGCTTCAGATACTATGTCTGCTTCTTCTTTATCCTGTTTTGCATTAAGCACTTTGTGCTGTATGCCCTGTTTTTTAAGTAGTTCTGATAGTTCTTCAGATTTTTCAACAGATACAGTACCAACTAGTATTGGCTGTCCTGTCATATGAGCTTCTTTTATTTCTTCAACAACTGCTGCGTATTTCTGTTTTTCTGTTTTGTATATTCTGTCGTGTAAGTCTGCTCTTAGTACTGGTTTGTTTGTAGGTATCTGAACAACGTTCATGTGGTATATTGATTCAAATTCCTGTTCTTCTGTTTTAGCAGTACCCGTCATTCCTGATAGTTTTTCATATAGTCTGAAGAAGTTCTGGAATGTTACAGTAGCCATTGTTCTTGATTCACCTTTTATTTCAACGCCTTCTTTAGCTTCAACAGCTTCGTGAAGTCCATCTGTGAATCTTCTTCCCTGCATTACCCTTCCTGTAAATTCGTCGACTATTAGTATTTCGCCATCTCTTACAACGTATTCTACGTCTAAGTCCATCATTTTGTGTGCTCTAAGAGCCTGGTTTATAGCGTGGAATATTTCCATGTTTTCTATGTGAGTTATGTTTTCTATTCCATAGAATTTTTCAGCTTTTTTGATACCAGATTCTGTGAAGGCTACTGTGTTTTCTTTTTTATCTTTTTCGTAGTCTTCTTCTTCTATTGTTTTTAAGAATGCATTAGCAACTTTATATATTTCTGTTCCTTCAGCTCCCTGACCAGCTATGATAAGTGGTGTTCTAGCTTCGTCTATTAATATAGAGTCGACCTCATCGACTATAGCAAATTTAAGTTTTTTCTGTACTTTTTCTTCATTGCTTTTAGCCATGTTGTCTCTTAAGTAGTCGAAACCAAATTCGTTGTTTGTTCCGTATATTATATCTGCTTCGTACTGAGCTTTTCTTTCTTCGTGAGTCTGATCAGCTATTATAACCCCTGTTGTTAGTCCTAAGAAGTTGTATACCTGTCCCATTTCTTCAAGGTCACGCTGTGCAAGGTAGTCGTTGACAGTTACAACGTGTACCCCTTCTCCAGTTAGACCATTCAGGTAAACTGGTGCTACGGCAACTAGTGTTTTACCTTCCCCAGTTTTCATTTCAGCTATTTTTCCCTGGTGAAGTACTATCCCACCTATTAGCTGCACTCTGTACTGTCTCATTCCAAGTACTCTCCAAGAAGCCTCTCTTGCTACAGCAAATGCTTCTACTAATATGTCGTCTAGTGTTTCTCCGTTTGCTAGTCTTTCTTTAAATATGTTTGTCATATTTTTTAATTCATCGTCGCTCATTGCTTTGAATCTTTCTTCTTGAGCATCTATTTTATCTACTATTGCGTTAATCTTTTTTATTTCTGCTTCGTCTGATTTGCTAAGTATTCTGTCTAATATTGACATTAATATTTCCCCCTTTTGAAACGTGCTATTTTTATTATATTATAATTGACCTTTTATGTATATAGCTCATTCCAAAAAAAATGCATAAAAAAAGACATAACATTTTTACAGAAGTTTTATCTTCTTCAGTAAATTTGTTATGTCCTTTTGATAAATCTAGTTTTTATGTTTTGCTTTTGTTTTATCTATTTTAATTGTGTTTTGATTTGTTTCTTTGTTAGAGCTTTGATGTTCTAGTTTTGTTTTTTTCTTTCTTTTATCAGCTTGTTAAGTTGATATTTTCTTTCATCTGCTACGTATCTTCTAACTGTGCTTTCACTTAGTCCAAATACAGAAGTTGTTTTTTTCATATCTGAGCCATATGCTAGATAGACGTTGTATATATACGCTCTTCTTTTTCTTTCGACTAGTTTTTCATGCTGTGGCAGATAAAGTGATGTTCCCCCATATAAAAATACTAGTTTTGCGTAGTTATTAAATCCAATTAATCTTGCTACGTCTAATCCATTAGGAGATAAGTCCTCCCTTTCGAATTTTAGTTTTTTTAAAGCTCTTCTGTGTTTTAGTTTTTCTGCTTTAAGCTTTTCTAATTCTTTTCGAGCTTCTTCATCCTCAAACTCTAACTCCTCAAAAATCCCTTCGTCATAGTTTAAATCCTCTTCAGCGAATTCCTCAAATTCTTCTACTTCCCCATCTTCTTCGATTTCGCTTTCTTCAACATCATTTTCTTTGATGCTGTTCTGGTTTTTCTGATCATTTTTGTTTTGATCATTTTTCTTACTCATACTATATACACTCCCTTTACATGAATATAATTCCCCTCTATTTTTTATGTTTCTTTAAAAAATAAAGTTAATAAAAAAACAACAGTTTCATAATACGAAACCCTTTTAAAATTTAATTATTTTAGTAAGAATTATTCGTAGCCTTAAACCCGGATGTTAATCCGGGCTTTTGGGAAACTGTTGTCACATATACTATATTATATTTTTACATATTTTTAAAGCCTTTTTTGCAAATTTTCAAAATCTTCTTAATCAATTTTGTATTTTTGACTTTTTTTATTTTTTTGCTTATCTTTTTTGAGCTGCACTCTCGATTATTTTCGAAAGCCCGTTGATACTTTCTGATAGTGTGTTCAGTTTATTCTCTATCCTTATCAGTAAGAATATTGATACGGCTATAGGAAAACCGACGTTTGCTATCATGTTCCGTAATTCAACTTCCATAATAATCACCTGCTTGTTGTCCGACGCGATTATATTACTAAGTCGTGAACTGTTTCGTCAGTAGTTATTATTTTTGCTTCTGATGTTGCTGCTACTTCTGAATCATTTACTAAAAATATTTTTTTAGATACTACTAAGTCCATCGCGTTTTTTATTTCCTGTTCCTGAACACCATCTTTTGGTCCGTCTAAAGATATAGTAAATGCCTTTCCGTTGGCTGTTTTAAATTTCATTGCAAGTCTTTTTCTTATCATAGTTTTTAAATCTCCTTTTCTTAACTTTTTATTTTTTAGTTTTGTTTTTAGTTTTTTGTTTTGCAATCTACTTTATAGATTTTTAATCTGGTAGCTTGGCTGCTCATCTGGCAGCCGCTACCTTTTTTTAGTTTGGATTGATTCAATCCATTTTGTTTTAATTTAGTCTGGTTTAGTTTGATTTTGATTTTACTTTGATTTAGTTTTGCTTTTCAGTTTAAGCTTTTGATTTAGGTTTTCGGTTTAGATTTACCTAACCCACTTCCTACATACTTTCTTCTAAATCAGCTTCATCCACTTTTGCTATTACATCAGCTTTTGTTTCTAAAAGATCTGATAGTGCTTTACCTACTGCATAAACATCTTCTTTAGTTGCATCGGCTTTGACATTTTTAATATCTTTGCGTTTGTACTTTATATCCCCTCCTGATGTTTCACCTACTGCAAATTTCAGTCTTAAAACTGATACCTTGTTTGATTCTGTAACTGCCATATTAGTTACCTCCTTTAAAAAATTTATTCAGGCTTCTCTCTTGCCTGTGATTAAAGTATAAAACAGCAGCATGTCACCCATCAAAAACATCCTCTCACTTTCTATTCTCTTAGAAAAAATGCCCAGCATTTCCAACACTTACAACAAAAAAAGAAAATAAAAAAAGAGGATAAAATCCCCTTTCATTCAACTACTATCCTTTACTAGACCCTTAATTCCATATGATAAAAGGTGTGAGCTAATAATTTTAGGAAAATGTCATCTTTTGTTTGAGATAATAGCAAACCGACCTCGACAATGCAACTCGATTGCCTAGAGATAAGTTTTGCTCTTCTTTACTAGACCTTTAATTCCATAAAAAATAAGAAGGGCGTAATAACTGCTACTCACGCGACAATACTGCAGACGCTTTCGTCCTTAATCGAACTTTGTTCGATAAGCGACGATAAAGAAAGCGTCGAAGCCTGGAGCAGAGAGCAGTTATAAGCCCTTCTCTTTATTTATGGAGTAAGGAAGTCTGTAAAGAATCCATATACTCCTTTTGATTTGTATTTGTTCATTTCTTTTGAGTCATTTATTGTGTTCATATACAATGTTATTCCTTTAGCTTTACATCTTTCTACTAAAGACGGCGTTAGGAATCTATAATCTACTGTAAGAACTTTTATTCCATTCATTGCACAGAAATTTGTTATCTTATTTTCATCTATACTACTCATAGTATAGCAAGTAAATGATGCAGATTTAAAATTGTATACATTCATTATCTCGTTATACGTAGACTCTCTATACACCTGAGGAACAAGTCTGTCTAATACATCTGGACTAGCCTCTTCAACAATTCTCTTGTAAAGCTTTCTAACTTTATCATCCTCAGCTGATTTTAAATCTATAAGCATGTAAACATCATCGTATTTTTCCATATACGATACAACATCCTTAAATGTCATAGTAGTGTATTTACCATAAGGCTTCATACTCTTAAACTCAGCCAATGTAGGTTTCTTTGTAGCGTATTTTTCTGGAAGTCCCATTTCTTTTAAACTTGTTTTATCAAACGAATGCCAAGCTATCAGCTCATCGTCACTTGTAAAGTCTAAATCCACCTCAAATACTTTGAACCCTTTGTTGTAGTTGTGTTCAAATGCTTGAATTGAGTTAGTGTATGTTTTCCCACCTACACCACCTAATGCGTGGGCGATGTATTTGTATTTTGTCCAGTCGTAATTAAATTTATTTAATCCGCCAGAGTATCCTATAGCTTTTGAAATATTGTTGTCAGATATTACTCCTATTGCAGTCATTTTCTGAGCATTTTTTAATACAAGTGGAGCAAATCTATAGTCTACTAGCGCAATAGGTTTTTCTGTACTTATTGAGCTAGCTACTGTAGCTATTGTGTAGTCTGTTGTGTCAACTATGTTAAATGATTTTGGGTTTGAGTAGAATTTTTCTACAAGCTTTTGATTCGTAACAAATCTGTTGCTTCCACTAATTCTCTCAGTTCCTTTTAGACCATTTTTTACAGAGTCTTTTACTACAGTAGTTCCACCTACTATGTATCTTCCAGTTGCTGTGTTTGCAATTTCTTTTAAATTGCTCTTTAAGCTGCTTCCATTTGTTAGAAGTATTGGAGCTTTATCTCTATATGCTACTGGAGATACAGTTACTACGTCGGCTTCTCCCTTTACACCATTTGCAATAAATACTTTACCAAGTGTACCTTCTGTGTTTAGTACTTCTTTGGCAACATTGTATGATGTTTCATATCTATCACTTCCACCTATTCTAGTTACTTTTTTGCCCATTTTTTCTAAATCGCCCTCAACTGATTTAGATATAGCATTTTCGCTTCCTATCAGGTAGATGTCTGTTACCTCATTTAATTTTGATTTTGTTTCTGAAGGAATACTATTTTTACTTGTAAGTAGTATTACTCCATTTTTGCAACCAGCTAATGCCGCAGCACTAAGTCCATCGGCTGTACTATTGTCCATATTTACTAGAACTATAGATGAGTAGTTTCTCTCATTGGCTATTTTTACCGCTGTTTCATAGTTATTTTTCCCTTTAATTCTATCCAATTTTTCTAATGCACTAGTTGGGGTTATAGTGGATAGTAGCATTATAGCTGATAATGTGAGTGCCATTATTTTTTTTCTAATCATATTTCCTCTCCTTTACATTATTTTTAGATTGGGTTTAATTTTAGTTTTTGGATTATTTTATTTTAAATTCTGGTGTACTACTAAGCTCTGCATCATTTTCGCCAAGCTGCTTAACTGTTATAGTATCGCCCTTTTTCAATTCTCCATTTAGTTTTGCTGTGAGTTTTCCTGGGCTTTCCATTGTAGTTTCTAACATTTTTTCGTTTAGATATACAAAGCTTCTTGCTGTGAAATTCTGTCCCTCAACAGTTAATGTATCACCAGTAGCTTTTGCAGAATTTATTTTTATGTCGTCTATTCCCATTTTTATGGTATTTTTCTTCTGTGTTTCGTCATCTTTTAAATAGTATTTTTCGCCAAATAATATATCATACTCTACAAGCTGTACTTTTTTTAGATAGTCCTTATCATTTCTTAGGTACGCGTGTAACTTTTCTATTGGTCCGTATTCCACTCCACCCTGTTTTAATAATTCTGTA
>UQCY01000087.1 GCA_900539645.1 uncultured Clostridium sp.
GCTTGGGATATTTTTTCATATCTTTTAACTTATTTGCGACGACGGTTTCTATCAAGGTGTAGAATATATCATTTCTCATTTGAATTTTTACCTCCTTTCAATGGATTAAGTATTATTTTGCTAAAATACACTAGAATTTTTTTAGAGTATGTTTACTAAGAATATTTTGCTAAAAATTTATATACTTATTATTTATTTTAATAATAAATAATTTCATACATTTCTTACAATGGACACAAATAGACATCTGTCTAAAAATGGGACAAAGTTGTTCTTTTGTCGCAAATTAGGACAGATGTTTAAATTTGTCCAATGAAATAAAATTCAATTCTTTTTATAATTTGTTTAAACCATTCGAAAATAATAATTAAAAATGTAAAAGTACAAATAGAAAACATGAAAATATAAAAATAGAAAGGATGAATACAAATGAGTAAATCTATAAAATCTAGTATGCAAAATTTTGCAGTTGACAAGGCACTAAAATACATAGAAGGAAACCCAGAAGAAAATATACCAAAGCTTATGAAATTGGTAGACAAACTGACTCCTGAGTATTGGTATAAAAGTCAGCGTGATGCTATTAGAACTGCAATAGAGGAAAAAAATCATTGGTACGATTTAATCTTAAAGGTGTATGACTTAGATCCAGGTGTTAGAAGAGCTTTCTTTGAAAACTTCTTATTCAATGCTAGTTTAAAAGGAAGTGCAATACAGCATGAGGTATCAGAAAAAGAAGGATGTAATGTTCCTTGGGCGATATTATTAGACCCTACTTCTGCTTGTAATATGCACTGTACTGGTTGTTGGGCAGCTGAATACGGAAATAAATTAAATCTAAGTTTAGAAACAATAGACTCAATAATTCGCCAGGGTAAAGAAATGGGAACATATATGTACATATACACTGGTGGAGAACCTTTAGTTAGAAAAGAAGATTTAATGAAAATTTGTGAAATGCATCCAGACTGTGCATTCTTAGCATTTACAAATGGTAGCTTAATAGATGAGGATTTCTGTAATGAAATGCTTCGTGTTAAAAACTTTGTACCTGCTATATCTCTTGAAGGCTTTGAAGAAGCAAATGACGGACGTAGAGGTGAAGGTGTCTACAAAAAAGTGCAGAATGCAATGAAACTATTAAAAGAACATAAATTACCATTTGGTATTTCAACTTGCTATACAAGCAAGAATGTTGAAGATGTAAGTAGTGAAAAATATTTTGATTTAATGATAGATAGCGGTGCATTATTTGTATGGTTCTTCCACTATATGCCAGTTGGAAACGATGCTGCAGTTGAGCTATTACCTAGTCCTAAGCAGAGAGAGTTAATGTTTAACCGTATAAGAGAATTTAGAAAATGTAAACCAATATTCTCAATGGACTTCCAAAATGATGCTCAGTATGTTCATGGATGTATAGCAGGCGGAAGAAACTACCTACACATAAATGCTAAGGGCGATGTTGAACCATGTGTATTTATACACTATTCAAATTGCAATATTCACGATACTAGCCTATTAGACGCATATAAGAGTCCTTTATTTATGGCATATCACAATAATCAGCCATTTAACGACAATATGCTTCGTCCATGCCCAATGCTAGAAAACCCTGAATATTTAAGACAAATGGTTAAAGAAACAAAAGCAGAAAATACTGATTATCAGAGCTTTGAAAGTGTAGATCACCTATGTGACAAGACTGTGGAATATGCAGCAAACTGGAAACCTACAGCAGACAAACTTTGGCATGGTTGCTGTGGCTGTGATAATTGCAAAAAGGGTGAATAAATATGAGAGAATATCAAATATTTACTGATGCGACTTCTGATTTACAGGAAGATCTAGAGTCAGTAAAAGTAATACCTATGAATGTTGAAATTGGAGATAAGGAGTATGTGTATGGACCTCAGGGAAATATTTCCTGCAAAGAGTTTTATGGTTTGCAAAAAGAGGGATATTACGCATCTACTTCACAGATAAATGTACTAGAATACGAAAAATATTTTGAAGAGGCACTTAAAGAAGGGAAGGATGTTTTATACATCAGCTTCTCTTCTGGGATGTCTGGAACATATCAAACTGCTTGCCTTTGCAAGAATGAACTTCAGGAAAGTTATCCAGATCAGAGGATAATTTGCATAGACAGTCTTTGTGCAGCAGTTGGAGAAGGGCTTCTTGTAGAGGAAGTAGATAAAAAGAAAAGAGAAGGTCTATCAATGGATGAGCTTGTAGACTGGATAGAGGACAACAAGATGAATTTATGCCATTGGTTTACTGTAGACAACTTCGATCATTTAAAACACGGAGGAAGAGTATCTGCAGTTGCTGCAACTCTTGGAAATACGTTAAATATAAAGCCTCTTTTACGTGTAGACGAAGAAGGTAAACTTCGGGTTGTTAAAAAAATTCGAGGACGTCATAAAGCTATGGCAGCTCAAGTTGAATGTATTGCAAAAACTTGGAGCCCAGAAATAAGTAAATCTGTTGTAATAGGTCATGGAGATGATTTAAAGGCAGCCGAAGAACTTAAAGAATATGTAGAAAATAAATTGCCTGATGCAGAAATTTATATTTCTGATATTGGTCCTATAATAGGAGCACATACGGGTCCAGGGGTAATGGTACTTGCATTCTGGGGAACTAGTAGATAATAAAGATTGTTAAAAAATATAAAATTTTTAGACAATATGAAAAAATATAAAATAACAAGTTAAAGTTTAAATATTTAAAAAACTTAATGTGAATTTTATATAAAGTTAAGAAAAATAACATAATTTTTTATTTGCCCCTTATTAATTAGTGTGATATAATACAAAAGTCGAAAGTTTTGTGAAAAATTAAACCAATAAATGAATTACTAAATTGCAAAACTTTGAAAAAATTTAAGCAGGGGGTAAAAAATGGAAGCGACTAAAACAAAAAACAAAAAACCATTTGGCTTTTATGTATGTGCGCTAGGGTTCACATTTGAACGTATAGCATTCTATACAGCAAAATACTTATTAGCTATATGGATAGTAACAGAAGTAGCATCTGGCGGACTAGGATTACCAGATGAAAAAGGTGTTGCAATGTCAGCAGCATTCGTAGCATGGACTTATATAACACCAATATTTGGTGGATACATAGCTGACCATTGGATCAGTCCAAGAATATGTGTTCCAGTAGGTATGATACTTATGGGACTTGGATATTTATGTACTTGGAAAGCAGATTCTTTAGGTTTAGTTTGGGCAATGATAGTATTAGTTTCAATAGGAACAGGATTATTCAAAGGTAACTTATCTGGTATAAATGGATTATTATTCCATGACTCAGATGAACTTGATGAAGCGTTCTCAATTCAGTACTCATTCGTAAACGTTGGTTCTTTCATAGGAACAACATTTATAGCAATGTTAGCTACTACTGGATTATTTGGTATAAAAACAAGCTTCAACACTGTATTCTTAATATGTGCGATATTTATGTTCATAGATGCAGCTTGGTTCATATTAAATGGTAAAGCTTTAGGTGATGCAGGTAAAGAACCTTTCAAAGCTGACCAGCGTGAATTCGAAACTGTAGCTAAAAAAGATGATGCAGCTGGAGATAAATTAACTTCAGGAGATGCAAAACGTATAGGAGCTATAGTATTAGTTACATTATTCTCAGCTATATTCTGGATGGTATGGTACATGGCTTACATGCCAGCATACTACAGATTTGGATGGGGAGATGGTTCATCTTACATGAACTTAGCAAACTGGTATATAGGAAGTTTCCAGGTACCAACTTCTTGGTTCGACTCTATGAACGCATTAGTTTGTATAGCACTTGGACCAGTTCTAGCTGCTGTATGGGCTAGAATGGCTAAGAGACCTCAGGGAGATATAAGTATGTTCAAGAAAACTGCACTAGGTATAATACTAGTTGGTATTTCTTACATAGTAATGGTTGTAGCTGATAAAATAGCTATGGCAAACGGACAGTGCTCATTCTTATGGTTAGCACTTGTAAGTTTACTTATGTCTTTAGGTGAAATGATATTCTCACCATTAGGAAACTCATTTATATCTAAGTTAGCTCCAGCTAAGGTTCTAGGATTATTACTTGGATTCTGGCCAATAGCTGTTTTCATAGCTCAGTATATATACCCAAGTCTATATGCTTGGTTAAAGACTATAAACTTCACTGTTGGTTACGGTGGTTTAGCTGCTGTAATAATAGTATTAGGTGTAATACTATGGTTATGCAGTGGTAAACTTGATGAAATGGAAAAAGCAGAATAATTTTATAAATGAGATGCCTCAGTTTTCTAGGCATCTCTTTTTTTATGTTTATTTAAAAGTGTGAGTAATGCAAAATTTTTAATGAGAGGCCTTTTTAAGCTTTAGGACATAGGTGCCTTCTTCTCCAGGCTTCGACGTGTGTGTAATTAAAAAGGTTTGTTTAAAATAAAATACACGTCTGCAGATTGTCGAGTGAAGGCATCCTATGACCCAAAGCAAAAGGCTATCTCTCATTTGAAAAATTTTGCATTAACTCGCTTCTTGTATATAAAGCTAAAAAATGAGATGCTAGAGAAAATATGAGGCATTTCGTTTGTAAGAATTATTTCTTTGGAAGATGGGGGAGTGGGTTTGGTGTATGTTTTTTGAGAAATGGGGTATTATATAATTAGTATATATTTTTGAAAAGGAGATTTATTATGAGAGAAGTTGTGGTTAATAGGTTATATAGACATTTTAAGGGGAATTTGTATTATGTTAAGGATGTTGCTCAGCATACGGAAACTGGTGAGATGATGGTTGTGTATCAGGCGATGTACGGAGAGTATGGGACTTTTGTTAGACCAGTGGATATGTTTTTAGAGGTGGTAGATCCTAAGAGAGAGGGAAATGTTACTGGGCAGAAGTATAGATTTGAGCTTTATGAGAAGTAGATGCGTATTTTTATATAAATATGCAATAATTGCGTAAAAATAAAAATAAAAGCATGTAATAATTGCGTATTTTTATTGCGTATATTATTTTTTTGTTGTAGAATCACTGTGAGGTGATAAATTTGAAACTTAAAAATCTTCGTAAAGAGAAAAAATTAACTCAGGCTAAATGTGCTGAATATCTTGGAATTCCACTCCGAACATATCAGAATTATGAAAATGATGAGTCAAAATCGGGCTCTATTAAATATGCATTTATGTTACAAAAGTTAGAAGAATATGGGGTTATAGATGAGAGCCATGGTGTTTTAAGTATAGAGCAAATTAGAGAAATTTGTACGAGAGTATTTGAAGGTTTGGAGATAGAGTATTGTTATCTTTTTGGCTCTTATGCTAAAGGAACGGCAAATGATAATAGTGATGTAGATCTTATGGTAAAGACTGATATTTCAGGTTTAAAATTCTATGATTTGATAGAAAAATTAAGAGAAGAGTTAAATAAAAAGGTTGATTTACTTAATTTTGAGCAGTTGAATAATAATCTAGATTTAATAAATGAAATATTAAAGGATGGAATAAAGATTTATGGATAATAAAAAGGGAAATGAATATTATTTAAAAAAAGTTATAACTGATTTAGAATTTGTAGTTAAGCATACAGAAAATATAAATAAATATGAACTTGAAGAAAATGAAATTCTTGTAGATTCGGTAATGTTTAGGCTAATACAGATATCAGAAAATGCCAATAAGTTATCTGATGAATTTAAACAAAATTATGCATTTATACCTTGGAGAGCTATAAAAGGTATGAGGAATAAGATAGTTCATGACTATGGAAGTGTTGATTTAGGGGTAGTTTACGATACTGTAAAAGAAGATATACCAGAATTATTAAGGTAGTTAAAGGAGAGTTTTGATTAGTGATGAGATATTATGTTGTTTCAGATGTACATGGATTTTTTAGTGAGATGAAAGCAGCTCTTGAGGAGAAGGGCTTTTTTGAGGATAAGGAGCCACATAAGTTGGTTGTTTGTGGTGATTTGTTTGATAGAGGAACTGAGGCTTTGGAGCTAGAGGAGTTTGTTCTTGATTTGATTTCTAAAGATGAGGTTATTCTTATCAAAGGAAATCATGAGGATTTACTCATGGAGCTTTTACATGGTTGGAGCAATAGAAGTTATTTTCAAATGCATCATTCTTCAAATGGTACACTAGATACAGTTTGTCAGCTCACAAATTCTACTATGGATGAAATTTATTACAATCCTGATGATGTCGCTAGAAAGCTTATCAGAAATGAGTCTATTAGAACAATTATACCAAGAATGGTAGACTATTTTGAGACAGATAGATATGTTTTCGTTCATGGTTGGGTTCCTTGTAATCAGATGTATGACAAAACTGAGCTAATAGGTTATGAGATAGATGAAAATTGGAGAAATGCTAGTATCAAGTCTTGGGAAAAGGCGAGATGGATCAACGGTATGGAGGCTGCACATTATGGTGCGAAGGTCGATGGAAAGACTGTTGTCTGTGGGAACTGGCATTGTTCTTTTGGGCATAGCAAGTATGAGGGAGATGGCGGTGAGTTTGACAATAAGCCTAACTTTGATACGTATTATGCAGATGGAATTATTGCTTTAGATGCTTGTACTACGATTTCTAAGAAAATTAATTGTGTAGTGATTGAAGATTAATTAATATATTTTTATTGAATGTAATTACTTGTATAAAACTAGACCATTTTCCTGACGTCAGGAAAATGGTCTAAGCATTGGAAAAGCTAGATTATAGAAAATAAACTATTTTTTTATTTTCTTTTTTTGCTTCTCTTCTTTTTCGAGTTCTTTTATGCTTTTAGTTGGAGTTGGTAAATCTTCTGGCATTGTTCCACCAAGTTCTTTGATTGTGTTTCTAACTACTTTTCCAACTTCAAAGTGGGTATTATTTGCATTTTCTTTGCCTTTAATTTCTTCTCTTCTTAGTTTATCTTCTGTTTGAGTTGCTCTGAATAGATTGGCTGCAAGCTCTGTGCTTCCCATATGGTCTAATATTTTCTGATTTTTTTCAAGTCCTTTTTTAGTATGTATTCCTTTAGCATCAAGTCCACCATATAAGCCTTTGTAGCCAAAATTTTGAAAGCGGGCATAATCTATAGCTGTTTTTACACCAGCATCACTAGCAGCATTTACAAGATGTTTGTTGTGTTCTTTTAAATCTTTTCTTATCGCCAATCTCTTTTGCTCCTCTGATAAGGAATCAAAGTTTTTCTGAAGTTCCTCTGCTATTTCTTGCTTTCTAGTTTGCATAGAGAAATATGTCTGTCCTAGAGCTACTATGGATTTTCTTGGGTCTGAATTTTGAACAATTAAGTAACAGGCATATCTAGTTAGCTTTATATCCTCAATTTTACGAGTAGTAGTTGAGCCAAGTTCTATGGTTTTGTCTATACGCTCAAAATAATCTGAAATACTGAAATTACTGTTAATACAAGCATCTTTAGCCTTATCTATAACCTTAGTGAAATTACGCCATTCTTTATATTCTAATACAACTTGCAAATCCCTTGCATACCAAAATTCAATTCCATTTTCGTCTAAGTGTTTAATTTTTTCAAAAACAATCTCACTATAATTTTCTACATTAGTCATAAATCTTAAAATATCCTCCTTTGTGTTTATTTGTTGCGTTTAAAAAGTAATGGCAGAAATATCAGCCGATGGATAGTGAATAATAAAAGTAAAATATTTTGAAGTTAAGGTGTATATTATTCATAAATTCTTCCTTTCTAGAAGAAGTATGGACAGTAAAAATAAAAAATATACATATTTATCTAAAATGAGAGTAAAATAAAGACGAATTATTTAGATTAATAGTTAAAAATTAAAATTATATAAATAAATTTAAGTAGAGGTTGAAACAAT
>UQCY01000088.1 GCA_900539645.1 uncultured Clostridium sp.
GGTACTGTTATAAGAACACCTTTTAAAGGTGTTCTATGGCAGTATTTTTTTATTTGCCGCTAGGCAGCACTTTTTTGACTTTGATACGCATAATAGGAACTGATAAACCTTATAACACGTTTTTTTGTACCTGTTAGAAAGTCAATAGGAACAGTAAAATGTGGTGAGGTGATTACATATGCGTAAAAAAGAAGATAAATGCGATTTTAGAGCTTTTGGTCTTGTCATCAAAAAAGGTTTGACCCGTGAACAGGTGGAGCAATGATTGAGATTGACCCTCGTTACCTAACAAATATCGAGAATAAGGTGCAGCACCCAAGTTTACAAGTGTTCTATGACCTTGTTTCATTACTGGAAGTTTCCGTTGATGAATTTTTCCTGCCTGCGTCTGATCTGGTGAAAAGCACCAGAAGACGACAGTTGGAAAAGCAGCTTGACAACTTATCTGATAAAGATTTAATCATCATGGAAAGCGTTGCTGACGGAATCATTAAGTCTAAGGAAGTGGAGGGAAATTAACCCTCCATTTTTATATTCTTTTTGAGTGAGTATGTTCCTGTTAAAATTGCTGTAATACAAGCAACCACATGACTAATTAAAACAGCAACCCAAATACCATTTAACCCAAAACCTGCATATGAGATAGCATATGATAAAGGTATACGAACAACTAAGTAGTAGAAAATCATTAGTAACATACTCTTTGTTGGACTTCCCATTCCATTTAGACTTCCCAAATAGCAGTTTGTTATAGTATTCAAAATATATCCTATGCTAATAATCATAAAATACCCTTTTACAATTTGAGCTACTACGTTACTTGAAACAAATAGATTAGATAATTGCGTTGAAAAAGCAATAACCAAAGCCGAAAGTATCAATAAAACGACACCTCCGTATTTTAAAGACAGCTTTAAATAATCTTTTGCTCTATCAGCTCTTTTTGCACCAATACATTGTCCAATAATAGATGTCAGCACCATATTAAATGCCATTGCAGGATAAAATAATATTGTTTCTAATTTTCCAGTAATTCCATAGGCAGCAATAGCAGAAATACTATATGTGCTAATAAGAGAGGTTAAGAAAGTAGTGCTTATAGCTGGAATACTTTGCTGAATAACAGAGGGAATGGCATTTTTTATTAATGGAATAATTGTGCTTTTATCAAAATCAACAAATGAAAATTTAAAAATTCTTTTCTTCCTAATGTATATAAGCATAAAAACTAAACACAATGATTGAGAAAGCAATGTTGCAATAGCTGCTCCTTGAAACCCGATTTTTTGAATAAAAATAGGGTCTAATATTGCGTTTAATATTGTTGATATAAGCATAGCAATCACTTGAAACATCGTGTTTCCAAAGCTACGGAGAACTGCGGTGAAATATAAATACAGATATATAGGTAAATATCCTAAAATATAAATTGATAGGTAGTCCTTTGCCATACTCATTGTTTCCATTGGTGTATTTAATAGCTTTAATATAGTAGGCAAGAGAAGCTCTAAAAGTAATGTGACAAGTAAAGAAAACACTACTGCAATACAAAAAGAAGTGGAAATCAAAGTTCTTTTTTTCTGTTCATTCTTAGCACCTATTGCTTGTGATAATAAGATGGAAACACCATTTGTAGCTCCCATTGCAACAGAAGTCAAAAGTAAAATAATGGGTGTGGAATTAGTCAAAGCAGCATACGCTGTTTCACCAAGTAAATTTCCAATCCAAAGGCTGTCAACTAAGTTATAAGCCATATTTAAAAACATAGCGACAATCATTGGAAGTGTCATTGCAAGCAAACATTTTTTTGTATTCCCGTTTATAAAGTCTAATTTTGTGTTCATAAAATCCTCCTATTATGAATGAATATCATTCATTTATATTCTAAAAAAATTCCCTGCTATTTAAAAGCAGGGGGAAAATTATAGATTAAATAAATCAAATAAAACTGCTTTTATTTTTTTGTTTTTTTCTTCTGATGATAGAGTTTCATCTGCCAAAATTCCAAGCTGACCGTATACACAGAAATTAGCATATGATTCAATATCTGAAACATGAAGTTCTCCAGTGGCGTTTCCGTTTTCTATTAACTTTGCAACAATAGGCACTAATTTTTGACAAACACTCAAAAATAGTAAATTATGAAAAAATTTATTTTTCTCATTGTGAAATGTATCATAGTATATATCATTTGCATTTTCTGATAACACTTCCATATGAGTAATCATATCTTTTATAGAAACTTGTTTAACACTGTTTTTTAACTTCAATTTATTAACTAATATATCAGCGTATTCATTGATCGCTGTTTGAAAAAGAATATCTTTTGATGGAAAATATCGGTAACAAAGTCCTTGTGCTACACCTATTTTTTTTGCAATATCGGATATGGAAGTTTTCTCATATCCTTTTTCAGCGAATAATTGCATAGCTGTTTCCAATATTTCTTGCTTTCTTTCCTCTGGTTCTTTAGAAATACGCATATTTAAACCTCCTTTTCATATAGAGTAACATTTACAAAATAACGTGTCAATGACTGATGTTCACTCACACTTACTTTATTGCATATGATATGCAGGAGGTAGTTCCTATATGCTCCCAAGTAACATTGTGAAATCTTCTTGATAACAGACTTAGCATTTCTTTCTTTGAATATATTTTTACATCACCCTCTTTACTGTATTTTATGTAGATGTTCATTATTTGACGTGCAAGCGGCGGTTGCCAACAATCACCAATGATTATCAAACCACCATTTTTTAACACACGATAGGATTCATCTAATACTTTTTCTGGTGACGGATAATGATGAAAAGAATCATTACAAATAACAACATCAAATGTATTATTGTCAAAAGGTAAGTATTCCGTATCACCTAGTATAAAATGTGCTTTATCTATTTTTTTCTCATTCGCTATACCAATCATTTTATCTGATATATCTATACCAACTAACCGTTCTGAATGATACTTCTGTTGTATCTGGTAAAGCAATTCTCCTGTTCCACACCCTAAATCTAAAAGAGATGAAAAACTATCATTTTCTAATAACTTTAATATGTAAGGATAAAGCGTTCTGGCATGTTGACCTTTAATATCACTATCATAGGTTGCTGCCTGCTGATCAAAAGTTCTTTTTGAATTTTCTTTTATAGTATTCATTGGGTTACACCTCCTTTCAGTTATGTATTATACAACTTAAAAATCTTGATGTCAATGAATGATATTCATTCATTAAAAACAGGCTTACTCTAATATGCACATATTAAAATAAGCCTGTTACATTTTATCCTACAATCTTCCAGTTACTATCCTTTTCCAGCGTCAAGTCAATTGTGAAATCTGCGTTGCCTTTGTTCGCTGGTCGAGATACTTCACTGACACCGATACCTTGACCTGTTCGAAGATAGGATTTACCAGTTCTGAAAACACATAATCGCAGTTTACAGGAGAAAGGGCATTGCCAGACACATAATAGGCAAGTTCTTTTTCCGTTGCGGTAGGATAGAGTTTGAAGAAAGTTTCCAAAAACTCTGTCACTTCCTCCGCTGTGGCAGCGTCCACCGTTCCGGCGGATTCCAGCGCTATTGGTTCATAGCTGGATTTTGACGGTATGTTGCTGATGGTCGGATTCTGGGTAATAACCATGTTCCCGTTGCTATCTACATGAACCACTACCATGTAAGCGGAAGTGTATCTGGCAGACTGTTCACCCTCCGTTACCATCTGATCTACGGAGTAGACAACGGTAAAGTCGTCTGTTCCAGTCTGTTCTACTTCCCATACCGTTACATCAGTCACCGCAGAGCTTGTGGGTATATCCTGCCGAACCGTATCTACATTCAAGTCCTGCAAGCTCTGTGTCAGATAGCTGCTGATGGCAGCGGTTCTTTTGTCAATGGATTCCTGTGTGTTGCTCCATGAATAGTAGGATTTTGCAAAGCCTTTGACAAAATTCTCTATCCTGTTGGTATCAACAATACGCTGTTCAATGACTTCCTTTTCATGTACCGTGTGCATATCAATGGCAGTAAAATTTTTATATACGCCAAAGCTAACGCTTGCAATCAGCACCAGCCACAAAGCAATCACGGACTTTTTATTTTTTTTGAGAATTTGAAAAAATGATAACTGTACAAAAATATTTATATAGTATTATAAAGTAAACAAAAAATATAATAACCACAAAAACACTTTATTAAACAAGAAATTACAAAAAAATCAAAAAAAATTACCTTTCGTATAAACATTACAAACACTACACTTCAAAAAAACGGATAAGCAATTTCAATGCTTACAGTGTGTTTGACGAAAATATATAAATTTGATAACATTTAACATATAAGTTATGAGATGCCCTTTGACGTTGTTAAAGGGAATTTTTTTAGATTTTAAACACTATATATAGTGGTTATAAAAAAATCACATACTATATATAGTTGTTTGAGGGGGAATTATAATGATTGAATTTATAAAGAAAAGAGACGGCAGAACGATACCATTTAATGAAAATAAGATAACTAGAGCTATCTTTCTAGCGGCTTCAGATGTTGCTAAAAAGGAAGGAAAAGCTCCAGATTTTAAAATGGCAGAGGATTTGACACAGGAAGTAATAGCTTTATTAGAAAGAAGATTCGGTGAAGAAGTACCAAGTGTTGAAGATGTACAGGATGCTGTTGTAAAAGTACTTATAGAAACAGGACACGCTAAGACTAGCGAGGAATATATACTTTATAGAGCGGAAAGAACTAGAGTTAGAAATTCTAAGACTAGATTAATGAAGGCGATAGAAAAGATAACGTTCTCTGATGCAGGCGATGCTGATATAAAAAGAGAAAATGCAAATATAGATGGAAATACAGCTATGGGAACAATGTTACAGTATGGTAGCGCTGTTTCAAAAGAGTTCTGTAAGACAAATGTATTAAAACCAACTCATGCAATGGCTCATGATTCAGGTGATATACATATACACGATATGGACTTTTTAAATATGGGAACACTTACCTGTTGCCAGATAGATGTTGAAAAATTATTTAAAGATGGATTTTCAACAGGTCATGGGTTCTTAAGAGAGCCTAACGATATAATGAGCTATGGAGCATTAGCAGCTATTGCTATACAGAGCAACCAAAACGATCAGCATGGTGGACAGAGTATACCATTCTTTGATTATGGTTTAGCTGAAGGTGTTCATAAAACATTTAGAAAGTTATACATATCTAATTTAACTAAAGGTCTAGTGCTTTTAGATGATATGGAAGATGAATCTACAAAAGAGGCAGTTAAAGAGATTGTCTACAATGTAGAGAAAGAAACTAATGTAAAAGCAAGTCTTGATATAAATAAAAGTGAAGAATTTACATCTAGAGTAATCGAAAAATTAGCAGCTAAGTTTAATATAGCTGTATTAGAAGCAGAAAAAATAGAAAAGTTTGCTTATAGAGAAGCGTATAAAGAAACTGATAGAAAGACTTATCAGTCAATGGAAGCATTTATACACAATTTAAATACTATGCATTCCAGAGCAGGGGCACAGGTTCCATTCTCTAGTATAAACTTTGGTACAGATACTTCTTCAGAAGGTAGAATGGTAAGTAAGAACCTTCTTCTTTCTCAGGAAAAAGGTCTTGGAAATGGTGAAACACCAATATTCCCAATACTTATATTCAAAGTCAAGGAAGGGGTAAATTTAAACCCAGGAGATCCAAACTACGATTTATTTAAGTTATCTTGTAGGGTATCTGCTAAGAGATTATTCCCTAACTTTAGTTTCTTAGATGCACCATTTAATGCACAGTACTACGTTCCAGGAAATCCTGAAACAGAAGCTACTTATATGGGATGCAGAACTAGAGTTATAGGTAATGTTTGTGGGTCAGAAACAGTTAGTGGTAGAGGAAATCTATCATTTACTACTATAAATCTACCAAGATTAGGTATAATTCATGGATGTGTAGATGGCTCAAATCCTGATATAGATGGATTCTTTAGAGATCTTGATTCTAAGATAGATTTAGTTATAGAGCAGTTATTAGAAAGAATGGAAATACAAGGAAAGAAAAAAATGAAAAACTTCCCATTCCTTATGGGACAGGGAGTTTGGATGGGTTCTGATGAGCTTGGTCCAGAAGATGAGTTAGCAGAGGTTATTAAACAAGGAACTTTAACAGTTGGATTTATAGGTTTAGCTGAGTGTTTAATAGCGCTTATAGGTAAACATCACGGAGAAAGTGAAGATGCCCAGAAGCTTGGTTTAGCTATTATTTCTCATATGAAGGACAGAATGGATGAAGCAACAGAAAAATACGGACTAAACTTCTCATTAATAGGTACTCCTGCAGAAGGTTTATCAGGTAGATTTACTGAGATAGATAAGAAAAAATACGGAGAAATAAAAGGTGTTACAGATAAGGAATATTATACAAATTCATTCCATGTTCCAGTTTATTATAAGATAAGTGCATTTGAGAAGATAAATATAGAAGCACCATATCATCAGTATACAAATGGTGGACATATTACTTATGTTGAGTTAGATGGTGATCCTACTAATAATTTAGAAGCATTTGAGTCAGTTGTTAGAGCGATGAAAGACGCTGGAATTGGGTATGGAAGTATAAATCATCCTGTTGATAGAGATCCTGTTTGTGGATATTCTGGAATAATAAACGGAGATATATGCCCAGCATGTGGACGTAATGAAAAAGATAGCGATATAAAATTTGAAAGAATTAGAAGAATAACTGGATATCTTGTTGGTACTGTTGATAGATTCAACAATGCCAAGAGAGCAGAGGTTAGAGATAGAGTTAAGCATATGTAGTGCTTAGATGTAGTTTTTTAGGGTTGAGAAGGAAGTGGAAATTTATGGATATAAGGATAGCTTCAGATGTTACTTTTGATAGTATAGTCGATGGTCCTGGTTTAAGGGCTGTCGTTTGGACACAAGGATGTAAGCATAATTGTATAGGTTGCCATAACCCTCAGACTCATAGTTTAATGGGCGGTAAGGTTGTAGATACAAGTGAGATTATAGATAAAATTAAGTCTAAAAAGCTTCAGAGTGGAGTGACACTATCTGGAGGGGAGCCGTTTTTACAGCCAGAAGCAGTTGGAGAAATTGCAGCAGCTGTTAAGGAAATGGGGATGAATGTATGGTCTTTTACTGGGTTTACATTTGAGCAACTTACAGATAAGAAAAATAAGAATTATTTTAGCAATCTAAGACTTTTAAATAATATAGATGTTTTAGTGGATGGTAAATTTGAAATAAATAAAAAAGATATTTCTTTGAAATTTAGAGGTTCATCTAACCAGAGAATTATAGATGTTCAAAAAAGTTTAAAATATGGAAGTGTTGTAATACGGGAAGAGTATACAGAAAACTATGTAGATACATTTTTACCAATGGCAAAATAAAATAGATTAAAAAGTTTGAGTGTAGTAGATTTTACTGCACTCTTTTTTTATGAAAATTTTATTGGAGTTAAAAAATGCCTAATAATCGGATAAAATAAATATTTTAAAAGCGTTTGATAAACTCTTAAAATCAAGAGGAAAAATAAAAAATAAAAAAAGTTTAAAAAAAGTGTTGACGTCAAATCTTAAAGATGATAATATAATACTTGTCCTTGAGAGAGGGCAACGAAATAGAAATAAATGAACTTTGAAAACTGAACAGCAGATATATTTAGTTTGAACAAACAGTTCGAACGCCATACAAACCATGCCAGATATTTTGAGATAACATCTGAGCGGAT
>UQCY01000089.1 GCA_900539645.1 uncultured Clostridium sp.
CGAATACTACATCGGTGCACAGATCCTCAGAGATCTCGGTGCAAAGGAACTGCGTCTTCTGACCAACAATCCGGACAAGATCTATCAGCTTTCCGATTTCGGCATGGAGATCACCGAACGCGTCCCGATCCAGATCAAAGCCAACAAAAACGATCTGGTGTACCTACGTACCAAGAAGAGCCGCATGGGCCACCTGCTGGAAGACATGTAATTCATACCGCTAACACACACACAACGAAAGGAAAAGAACATGAAAGTATATGAAGGAAAATTAGTATCGGAAAAAATCAGAGTCGGCATTATTGCAGCACGTTTCAACGAATTTATTACATCCAAGCTCCTCGGCCTTATTGTATAAAGCACCTCTTCTCATCCTTGCACACATATAACAAGGATTATCTCTAGCTATTTCATCAGTTATTCTAAAAATACCTGACTCAAATATTTCAACAGGAATATTTAAATACTTGCAAAGTTCTTCAAGTTTAACCCTTATATCATCCCTATATCCGGGATCCATAGCTAAAAATACTAACTCAAAATCTATATTTGAATATTTTTTAAGCTCTTGAAACATCTTTGCCATAAGCAAGCTATCTTTTCCGCCAGAGATCGCTATAGCAATTCTATCACCATCGCTTATTAATTTATAATCATTTATAGCCTTTAAAAACTTTGACCATATATGCTTTTTATATCTTTTTACAATACATCTTTCTATATCTTCAAGTGGTCTGACCTGTACATTGTCAGTTGCCGTCATACTCTTGTCCTCAACTTTCTATGAAAATCTTCATTATAATATAATACCACAAAATAAATCATTTAGTTATCACTTCTATCAAATTTCATAATCTAGAAGAAAATTGTAATATTTTCTTTAGAATTTCTTTAATATTATTACAATTTTTTAATAAAAAATGCCAATCGTTTGATTGATTTATCATACGATTGGCATAGTTACAAAGTTGTAAATTTGTTTATTAGATTATTTTTTTACTACTCCAGATTCTATAGCAGCATTTTTTACAGCTTCAGCTACGTTTTTAGCTACATTCTTATCAAATGCCATAGGTAATATATTTTCTGTACTTAATTCACTATCTGATACAGAATTTGCTATTGCATATGCAGCTGCAACCTTCATTTCTTCATTTATATCTGTAGCTCTTACATCTAATGCACCTCTAAATATTCCTGGGAATGCAAGTACATTATTTATCTGGTTAGGGAAATCTGATCTTCCTGTTCCAACTATAAATGCTCCACCTTCTTTAGCTTCATCAGGCATTATTTCAGGTGTAGGATTTGCCATAGCCATTATAATAGGCTTATCTCCCATAGTCTGAACCATTTCTTTTGTAAGCATTCCTGGTCTAGAAACACCTACAAAAACATCCTTACCTTTTATAACATCTTTTAATAGACCTTTTTCTTTATTCTTATTTGTAACTTTAGCCATTTCAAGCTGAGCTTCATTTATTCCCTCATAATCCTCTGTTATAGCACCGAATCTATCACAAAGTATTACATTTTTTACATTCATATTTAAAAGCATTTTTGCTATTGCTATTCCAGCAGAACCTGCCCCATTTATAACAACTTCTAGATCTTCTACATTTTTACCTTCTATTAACTTAGTTGCATTTATAATCGCTGCAGATACAACTATTGCAGTACCATGCTGGTCATCGTGGAATACTGGTATATCTAGCTCTTCTTTTAATCTTCTTTCTATTTCAAAACATCTTGGAGCTGATATATCCTCTAAATTTATTCCTCCAAATACAGGTGCTATATTTTTAACTGTTCTAACTATATCATCTACATCATTAGTATCTAAACATATTGGAAATGCTTCAACTCCAGCAAATTCCTTAAATAATATAGCCTTACCTTCCATTACAGGTATTCCAGCAGAGGCTCCTATATCTCCTAGACCTAAAACTGCACTACCATCGCTAACTATTGCAACCATATTTCCTTTTAATGTATATTTGTATACGTCATCTGGATTTTCATGTATTTTTACGCAAGGTGCTGCTACACCTGGTGTATACGCTGTAGATAAGTCATCGCTATTTTTAACAGATATCTTACTAGACATCTGTACTTTTCCCCTGTTTTTTTCGTGTAATTCTAATGATAATGCTGAAAAATCTTTTTTCATAAATTTTTTTCTTCCTTCCTCATAGATATTATTTCCTTCAGAATCTATTGCCACAGTTAGCTTTAAATTTTCTACTCTAAGTTTTCTAACCGCTTCTGCACCCAAATCATCATATGCTATTACTTCACATTCTTTTATAGAATCAGATATATATGCTCCTGCACCACCGATAGCAGCTAGGTAAACTGCCTTATATTTTTTCATACCTTCTACTACCTTATCAGCTCTTTTTCCTTTTCCAATCATAACCTTTAAACCTCTTTCAAGTAGAGGCACAGTTAAGTCATCCATTCTATAGCTAGTAGTAGGCCCTGCAGATCCTATCACTTCTCCTGGTTTTGATGGTGTAGGACCAACATAGTATATACCTTGTCCATCTGGATTAAATGGAAGTTTTTCTCCATTTTCAATAGCATTTATAAATCTTTTATGTGCCGCATCTCTTCCTGTGTAAATAACTCCACTTAATTCAACCATTTCTCCTACTTTTAAATCTAAAATATCTTCTGTAGTCAACGGCATTATTAGTTTTTTCATATTAATCCCCCCTTATATAATAGCCTTCTTATGTCTTGATGCATGGCAATTTACATTTACCGCAACTGGAAGTCCAGCTATATGGGTAGGATACGTTTCTATATTTACTCCTAAAGATGTAGTACTTCCTCCAAATCCCTGAGGTCCTATTCCCAAATTATTTATCTCTTCTAGTATTTCTTTTTCTAATTTTGCAATACTTTCATCTTCATTATGCTGACCTAGTTCTCTAAATAGAGCTTTTTTGGCTATTTCACAGCATTTATCCATAGTTCCACCTATACCAACTCCTATAACAGTTGGTGGACATGGATTTGGACCAGCAGCTGATACAGTTTCTACTACAAATTTTTTTATTCCTTCTATTCCATCAGAAGGCTTTAGCATTTTTAAAGCACTCATATTTTCGCTTCCAAATCCCTTTGCTGCAAATTCTATTTCTATTTTATCACCTTTTACAAAATCATAGTGTATAACAGCAGGAGTATTGTCCTTTGTATTTACTCTATCTAAAGGAGAAACTACAGATTTTCTCAAATATCCTTCAGTATATCCTTCAGATACACCTCTATTTATAGCTTCAGTAAGAGTTTCTCCTTCCACTATAACATCCTGACCTACTTTTACAAAAAATACAGCCATACCTGTATCTTGACAAATAGGAATATTTTTCTTCTCTGCTTTGTCAGCATTTTCAAGTAAAATATTTAAAATATTTTTACCTGTTTCACTTTTTTCTGTTTCTATACTCTTTTTAAGCCGATTTTTAACATCATCACCTAAGAATATAGCAGCCTCAATACACATATCCTTTACGGTATCTGTTATAACTTTTGAATCTATTTTTCTCATTTTATCCCTTCTTTCAGAAATTAACGCTGGTAAACTATAATCTCTATCTTTTTTTATTTTAGCTTTTTATTTTATAATATCTACAAATTCACATCCTACAACCTTTTCTAAATCTCTAGGTGCAAGCTCTACTTGATATCCAATCTTTCCTGCGCTGACAATCATTGTTTCAAGCTCTAGCGCTGTATCATTTACAAATGTCTTGTACTGTTTTTTCATACCAATAGGAGAACATCCTCCTCTTATATATCCAGTAACCTTGTTTATGTCCTTAACATGAATCATTTCTATATTCTTTTCTTTAGCTGCTTTGGCTGCTTTTTTCATATCTAAGGATTCTGCCACTGGTATAACAAATACAAAGAACTCTTTACTATGCCCCTGAGCAACTAAAGTTTTATATACTTCTTTTTCATCTCTACCTATACTGTGGGCAACTGTAACACCGTCAACATGATCTTTATCTACAGGATAAGTAAGCTCTTTATGTTCTATCTTATTAGAATCTAGTATTCTCATAGCATTGGTTTTTACTGCTTTAGCCTTTGCCATATCCTCTCCCCCCAATCGTACTTCAATTTTTCTATATAGTTATCTTCTTTTCTTTCTAGATTTAGAATTTCCATTGGATTTTCTATCATTATATGAATTTGAAGATGAATTCTTTCCTCTACTTGATTTTCCTCTTGAATTATTTCGCGAGCTATTATCTTTGGAATTTCTTCTTGATGAATTTTTTCCACCCTTAGAATTTTTACCTTTTCCTCCAGAGTTTCCTCTTTCTTCATAGCTCCAATCACCTTTTCTAGGTTTTATCAGACAATTTCTACCGTATCCAATTAAATCCTCTCTATTAGCCTTTACAAGTGCTTCATGCACTAAATCGTAATTTTTAGGATTTGAGAACTGAAGAAGTGCTCTCTGCATAGCCTTTTCATGTCTATCTTTTGGAATATACACAGGTTTCATATCTATTGGATTAAGTCCTGTATAGTACATTGCTGTAGAAAGAGTTCCCGGTGTAGGATAGAAATCCTGTACCTGTTCTGGCTGGTAGTGTGTATCTCTTAAAAACTCTGCCAATTCTATAGCATCATCTAATTCACATCCTGGATGACTAGACATTAAATACGGTATTAAATACTGTTTTAATCCTAGTTTTTCGTTTATATCAAAGAATTTTTTTCTAAAACTATTGTAAGTCTTTCCAGCTGGTTTTTGCATATAATCTAACACTCTTTCAGAGATATGTTCTGGAGCAACCTTTAGCTGTCCACTTACATGATATTTTATAAGCTCATTTAAAAATTTATCATTTTTCTCTGCCATAACGAAATCATATCTTATACCAGATCTTACAAATACCTTTTTAACACCTTCAATACTTCTAACTTTTCTAAGTAAGTCTATATAGTCGCTGTGGTCTGCATTAAGATTTTTACATGGTGATGGATATAAACACTGTCTATGTTTACAAGTACCATGTTTTAACTGCTTCTTACATGCAGGCTCTCTAAAGTCTGCAGTAGGTCCACCAACATCGTGAATATAACCTTTGAAATCAGGCATTTTTGTCATTTCTTTTGCTTCTCTTATTATCGACTCTTTACTTCTACTCTGAATCATTCTTCCCTGATGGAATGTTATAGCACAGAATGAACAACTTCCAAAACAACCTCTATTACTTACAATACTGAATTTAACTTCATTTATAGCCGGAATTCCGCCGTCTTTTTCGTATATAGGATGATAATTCTTCTGATACGGAAGGTCATACACTCTATCTAGCTCTTCTCTAGTAAGAGGTCTTTCAGGAACATTTTGTACTAGATATTTATCTCCGTGCTGCTGAACTATAATCTTTCCTCTTATAGGATCCTGTTCTTCATACTGAACTTTAAATGCCTCTGCATATTTTCTCTTATCAGAAACAGTTTCCTCATGAGAAGGAATTACAACATAATCTCCGTATATTTCATCTAATGAATCAGCTAAATAGCAAGTCCCATTTATATGTCTTATATATTTAGGATCAAAACCATCATTTAAAGCGTCTGCAACCTCTACTATCTGCTTTTCACTCATTCCATAAACTAATAAATCAGCTCCACTATCTACTAGTATAGAATTTCTAACTCTATCATTCCAATAATCGTAATGAGAAAATCTTCTTAAACTAGCTTCTATACCACCTATTACAACTGGAATATCTCCATAAATTTCTCTTATTTTATTACAATAAACTATAACTGCTCTATCTGGTCTTTTTCCCATTTTGCCACCAGGAGAATATAAATCCTTATCTCTTCTCCTTTTACTTACAGAATAGTGGTTTACCATAGAGTCCATATTACCTGAGTTTACTAAAAATCCAAGTCTTGGTCTGCCAAACTTCATAAAATCATCGTTCTTTTTCCAGTCTGGTTGTGATATTATACCTATTTTGTATCCTGCATCTTCCAATACTCTAGATATAATCGCTGTTCCAAAGCTGTGATGGTCTACATATGCATCACCTGTAACAAGTGCAAAGTCAACCTCTTCCCAACCTCTTTCTAGCATATCTTCTCTGCATATAGGTAAAAATTTATTTTTCACTAAACCACCTCCTATTTTTTATCGTGTTTCTTTTTATCTTTAATATCCGGAATTTCTATCTCTTTAACATCATCTGGATCTTCAAACCATTCTTCTTCACAGAAAAAGCTTCCATCTGTAATTTTGTCCACAGCCATCTTCATATACTTACCATGAGCAGTAGCTGCAATTTCTCCATTTTCAAGAATTATTTCTCCAGTTCCTTCAAACAATTTTCTATTTTCTTTTTCTATTCTTCCTATTACATAAATCTTTGAATCTGTTGGAACTGGCTTTTTATATTTAATTTCTAGGGAAACAGTTACTCCCCACACTTCTTCATTTCCTATGCTAACAGCTCTACCTATAGTTTCATCTAATAAAGCTGCAGAAATTCCACCATGAACTCTTCCAGGATAACTCTGATGTTCATCTAGTGTATGACATACACATAATAATTCACCATTTTCTAGCTCATAAAAACTAGATTTTAGCCCTAAATCATTCTGATTTCCACATACTATACATTTTCTTCCTATATTTTGCTTCTTTAAAACTTTATACTTCAAAAAAATCATCTCCACATTAATTAAAATCTAATTGCATTCATTGAAATACTCATAACAACAAAAACAATTCCTATTACTCTAATCATAAATACAATAGTGTATTCTATTATGCCTTCACTAAATTTCTTTTTAAGTCTAAAAATTTCCTCTGGATACACAAAAAGTATTACACCTATAAAAGTCATCGCTAATGGTATAATAACTATATTTTGAGTATTCATCATATTCATTTCTCTAGAATGATACATTATCGCTGATTCTATAAATCTATACTCAAATGGAACCTTACTATCGTATTTAAAATTGTATTCTAGTTCGCCACTTTCTTTTGAAATAGAAACAGCTGATTTTAAAAGTTCATTGTGTAATTTATCATCCATTACGAACTTATTTCCATTAAATAATTTCATAACAACTGTATTCTTAGAGTCATTTGTACTTATATATGTAGCTACTTGTTTTCCATCTTTTTTTAATTCATAGTCACTATTATATCTACCTGTTAAGTACATCTCCTCATTTTCCATTTCATCTACAACTTTTCTGGTTTCAGTTAGTTCATAAATTGTCCCATCCTCACATTTTATCCTAGATGTATTATCCTGAGTTCCCATATATCTATACATTTTTCCATCTATTGAAAAAGATTCATAAGAAATATACTCTCTACTTATAAAGAATATATTTAACATTACTGTAACAAGCATTATTATAGAAAATACCTTTTCTTTCCCTATTTTTCTCAAAACCTTCTCTAGCATTATTTCACTCCTGCACCACTAAATATCACTATCTAAAAGTCTATTCCAAAAAATTCCACAATCTGATCTTCCCAATAATTTATAACTAATTCTTCTGGGAATTCTAATTCATTTATCAGTTTCTCACAGTTTTCAAATTTTCCAATTGAGTAACAGATATGTGAGTCTGATCCAAATATAACTCTTGCATTATATTTTTTGCAGTACTCAAACATTTCTGCATAGTTTTTATTCGCTCCTTTTCTAGAGCTAGTTGGATTTAATGATGTATTA
>UQCY01000090.1 GCA_900539645.1 uncultured Clostridium sp.
ATGTCTCTTAATTCCATTGCCATATCAGTTAATTTAGCTGCATTTTTAGGTTCGATTTTTAATCCGAACTGGCTAGCATGTACTATAGCGAAGAAAGATCCACCGAATGATATATCGAATTTAACTTTACCTACACCTGGTAATTCAACTTCCTGATCTTTTTTGTATAGGAATGCTGGTACGTTGAATATAGAAACAGACTGAACTTTTCCGTTTTCTACTTTAACATCACCTTTTATTATTCCTGCAGGAGCTTCCATAACAACTTTTGTTATAGGTTCTTCCATTGGAACTACACCAGTTTCAACTGCAACTGTCATTGCACCTATTGAACCGTGACCACACATGTTAAGGTATCCGCCACCGTCCATGAATATTATACCGAAGTCAGCATCTGGATCACATGGCTGAGTCATAACTGAACCGAACATATCATTGTGTCCTCTTGGTTCTAACATTATAGCTGTTCTTATATGATCTAAATGATCTTCTAAGTACTGTTTCTTTTCTGGCATTGTATTACCTTTTATATTTGGTATTCCACCTACAACTATTCTAGTTGCTTCTCCAGCTGTATGAGAGTCTATAGCCTGAATTGTTCTGCTAAATTTCATAACAATTTCCCCCTTAGTTTATTGCCTGTGGCAATTATATTTTAAGTCTTTGTTAAGACTTATTTGCGAATTTAATTACAGACACGTTAATTATAAAATAAACTATCTGTTATAATAAAAAAGTTTTAAATTAAGTTTCTTAATATTATTCATTTTCAATTATATATTGTATAATTTCTTTTTCTTTTATTAATTTGAAACCTTTTTCCTTACATCTCTATTATATAATAAAATTATAATTTTGTCATCTATTTATCAATATTTTATTATAATTTTTTTTAATTATTATAGATGTTATCTATATATTCTTTTATTGAGATTTGAGTTTGTATATTATTTATATTCTGACATTTTATAGTTCGATAATATAGTTATATAAAAAACTATTTACCCCGTTTTCTCATTTTTAGTTTAAGGAATGCAAGTGCTTTTCTTGCATCAGTTTTATCGACGTTATTTTCGCCTACTATCTCTGTTTCTGTTCCAGATTCTGATTTGTTTATATCTACTATTGTATCCATATATTCATTTGTAACTACAAATTTTGCATTTGTACCATTAAAAGTTACCCCTACTGTTGGGATTCCTCTTTTACCTATTTCTTCAAATGTGTTTGCATAGTCAACATGTGAGTTTCCCCATCCATCTGCAGATAGTATTACTCCATCAGCTCTCATACCTTCTAACCACTGAGCTGTTCTCTGTCCAACAAGATTTTTATATTTATTATCCTGAGGAGTACCTACTACTACTACACCTAATAAATCTATGTCAGTATCTTCTGAGCATATTTCTAAAATAGGATCTCTGAAATGATGTAAAGATGTTTCTTTAGTTGAAGGACCTATACCCATAATTTTCCAACCCCTTCCTTATACTAGCGCTCTAAGAGCACCGTCTCTATATTCATTAGGAGAAAGTATCATTGGCATATTGCACATATCTATAATAGATGTTCCTCCTTCAAATCCACTCGGCTCATCAGAGAATAGCTGATTGTCATACATTGCTCCCTGACCAGCAATCTGTTTAACTATTACAACTTTTTTTGCACCAGGTCTAACTTTATCGAAGAATTCATGAGATTCTGAAGCATGACGTCCATCTTCTCTCTTTAATATAGCTCTTATATCCTGGATAAAATCATCACATGCTTTGAAGCAGGCATTTGGCAGATGTCTATCGTATGGAAGTCCACCTTTGATAGTAACATCCATGTGTATTATGTAGTCATTTTCTGATGGAGTACCACATTTACCTAGTATCATCTGTTCAGCAAGTCTACCTTCTGATGATCCAAATTCGTGCATCTGTCTTCCATCTTCATCAACTCCTGTAAGCATTACATAAACACCTGTTAAAGTGTGTGTAAGACCTTCACCAAGAGTTCCTAGAACTTTAGTAGATATTGGTATAATATCCATTATTGTGTTAATATCCCTGTCATAAGCACCAGGGTTTTTAGCTTTAGGTTCAATTACTTCTAGTTTGATATCAGTTATTAAATCATCAGCATCTATAAGCTCCTGAACTCTATTTTTATTTAATAGAAGTTTTTTTCCTTTTAAAGCTACAGTAGATCCAAGTTCCACATCTTCTATGTGGAAAGATTTAATAGCTAATCTTCTCATTACTATCTCTTCCATAATATTGACCACCTTTTTTTAAACCCCCTTCCCAGAATTCTGGAAAGGGGGTATTTTTATTTAATGGATAAACCCACTATTTAAGCTCACTAATTATATAGCAGCGTGGTATTCGAATGGTAATGGAACTATTTTACCAGCTGATGGTATTTCTACTAACTGCTGTAAAGTAGCTTTTAATATACCTGTCTGCATTTCAACGTTGTGAGGTTCACCAGCATTAGCACCCATTGGAACCATTGGAGCAACTGCTCTTGGAGATCCGTTCTGTCTAACTACTGGAGGTAAAGCTGCTATTATTATTGTTGGTATACCAGCTTCTTCTATTGCTCTCTGCACGATCACGGCAGTTCTATGGCAAGTACCTCAACCAGCTGTCATAACAACACCGTCAACATTTTCTTCTTTTAATCTAGCTGCTATAGCTGGACCAGTTTCTTCTTTGAATACGTGCTGGTTACCACCACCACCCATGAATGTGTAGTGCATTGGTGCAACACCTTTTATGAATCCTTCTGCTGCTAATTCATGTAATCTTTCTATTGGGAACATGCAGTTAACGTCTCTGTTAACGTCAGAGTTGTCATATCCACCATGAGATACCATTAAATCAGCTGGAGTAGCTGTATCTGGTACCATTCTGAAAGATGTATCACCAGCTAGGTTAAATCTTTTGTCAGTTTTCATATGTACACCTGCAGCTGAAGCTAACGCTATAACCATATCTTTTAATTCTTTAGTTACAGGAGTCCAAACTGGAGGAGGTGTTATTGGAACGAATATTTCAGACTGAAGTCCTTTTACTGTTGTAAGACTCATTGTATTATCTCTCCCTTCAAAATAAAACTTAATTTTATATTTTTAAGTTTATGTTGTTTACAATTTTAGATTTCTTATTTGCTTTCTTCTTCAATTTCTTTTAGAAGTTGCTTTTTAAGATTTTCTCTAGTTCTAGCCTGTATTTCGGCTTTTTTCTTTTCTTCTCTCAGAATGTTGGCTACATACTCTGGATTAGGTTCTGGACTTAATACCTCAGGATAACTTAGCATAAATCCAACTTCTTGTCCTATCTTTGGTTCGTAGTCAGTTATAAGCATTCTGCTAGGTATTTTGAACTGTCCAAGTCTACCTTTAAGATCTATAGTAAATGCACCATCGTGTATTTCAACTATAACACCTTCGAAGTATGATTCTGAAGAGACATATCTTAATTTTTCCATTTAGATACCTCTTTCTTGTTAGTTCAATTTATTATCATTTTAGAAGTTTATAATAGAATTCTTATTTTTCTATTTCTTTAACTTCAACTATTCCTGCTTCTATATCATCTTTTTCGTAGATTTCTCTTCTCTTCTTAGATGTTGGAAGTACAGTTTCGTTGTCTTCTAATTCTATTTTTATTCCTAATTCTTTTTCTATAGCTTCTATGTTGTTTAATTTAACGTTAGGGTTCCATTTTCTTTCTGGAGCTTTAACTTCAACACCAGCCATAGCATTTTTAAGCATGCACATTATTCTTATAGCTTCTTCTGGAGCTAATGTATTGTTTCCAAGTATTTCGTTTTCTATACCCTGTCTAGATTTGTTGTTATCTACCATGTGAGTCATGTATTTGTTACCAACAACTAGTGCACCCTGTACTGCACAGAAAGATACACCTACTACTGGTATTCCTCTCATACCTATCTGTTCTATATGAGAAGCGAAGTCTATATGGTTGTTACCGAATCCTTCTGTAGTAACTACAGCACCGTCAACTTCCATAGCTTCAACTAACATACCTAATCTCTTAGATACATAGAATTTTTCAGAGTTAGCCTGTGGAGATCCTACGAATACAACACCTACTAAGTCTACTTCTTCATCTTCCATAGCTCTTAATACTAATGGTTCTCTCCAGTAATGTCTAGACATTTCTTTTGAAGCAGGTCCTATACAAGTTAATGCATGTATACCACCGTCTAATACTTCTAATGGAGATAAAACAACTGGAACGTTACCTAAGTCAACGTTTGGTCTAGCACCTAATGTACCAACTGGTTCAGATGGTAATATTAAGTTATCGTGCATTGCACCCTGTCCCATTATTTCTTTAACTATAACTATTTTCTTTTTACCTTCTCTTCTGTACTGATCTATAGTTTCAGTATCAACTACTAGAGATTCATCAGCTTTCTTTAATGCTTCTCTTATTTCCTGAGTTATGTGGTCAAATGCTTTGTGAGCTGCTATAGGTCCTGGTCTTTCCATGTTAGTACCTTCTTTTATAGTAACCTGACCTTTTATAAATATTTCACCTTTATCAGCTGCACCTGGTCTACCCCACATCATTGTAGTAGACATTTCACCTTCAGAAGAACCGAATTCACCTATCTGAACTCCGTTAGCATCTGTTCCAGATAATACCATTATAGCACCATCTATAGTTCTTGTAACACCTTCACCAAGTTCACTACCTTCTTCTTTAGTAGCTATTGGCTGTATGTCAAGTATAGCTTCTGAATATTCGTTGTATCTGTCTGGAGTTATTATATCTAACTTCATGTCATATACTAATTCCTGAGTTTCTACTGCTTCTTTGCATAATTCTTCAGGATTTCTTATAGTTAAAGTTGTTCCTTCTATTTTAGTTTCTTCACCAAATACAACTTTGTCTATTTTGAAATGTTTTTTAGTTAAGCTTCTTATTAATTTTGTTTCTTCTTTTTTAGCTTCTTCAACAGCTGGAACTGCTGCTGCTTCTGCTACTGGAGCTGCTGCTACTGGAGCTGCTGCACCACCCATTACACCTAAAGGTATTTCTAAGTTTATATCTTTACCTTCTCCTATGTGAAGTTTAAATACTCCACCTGCTGCTGGAGCTACTGGAGCTGGAGCTGCTTCAACTACTGGAGCTTCTTCAACTACTTCTTCTTCAGCTTCTTCTTCTACTGCTCCTGCTGAGAATCCTTCAACATTTTCTGGAGTAAGAGCTGTTAAAGCATCACAAGTTTTAGTTAATTTAGCACCTAAAACCTGTCCTATTGTTAATGTGTTTTCTGGTAAAACTAATAATCCTGATTCAACTAAATCTGGGAATATAGCTGGATCTTCTAAATTAGATGGTTCTACCACTGTCCCTGCTTCGAATCTGCAGCATGTTACTGCTGGGTCATTAGCGTGGGCCTGAGCTGTTTCTACAGTTATTGACATAGCAAAATACCTCCTAAAATTTATTTTTTTATCTAATCTGAGTTCAAGCACTCATTATTATAAGCAACTTGACTTTGATTATCCGGTGCTCTATTTTAGAGCACCGGTAGATTACTATGTTGTATATATTTGAATTTTAATAATTCACTTGGTTATTATAATTCCATAGCGGCTGCTACACCTAATGGAATCTGTAAGTCTATATCTTTTCCTTCCCCAATGTGAAGTTTTAAGTATCCAGAACTTACACTTACTGTTGTTGCTGCTGGAGCAACTGGATTAGATTCTACTATTTCGCTTTCTACAACTTCAACTTCTTCATCATCTGCTGCTTCTTCTTCTCCTGCTGAGAATCCTTCAGCATTTTCTGGAGTAAGAGCTGTTAAAGCATCACAAGTTTTAGTTAATTTAGCTCCTAAAATCTGTCCTATTGTTAATGTATTTTCTGGAAGAACTAGTAATCCTGATTCAACTAAATCTGGGAATATAGCTGGATCTTCAAGATTTGCTGGTTCAACTACTGTTCCTTCTTCAAATCTGCAGCATGTAACTGCTGGATCATTTGCATGAGCTTTTGCTGTTTCGATTGTTATAGACATAATAATAAACCCCCTGTTGTTTACTATCTTATTAGATTATAAGATCTGTTTTATTTTTTTCTTCTGTATAATCTATGTCCGCTTGCTCTTAATGAATGATCTGTACTGTGATATACAGGCAATCCTAACCTAGGTGCCACTTGCATAACTGTGTTTGTTCAGTCTTCGCAGTTACTTATTAGTAACGCTTCAGCACCGTGACTCTTAAGTTTTAGAACTGTTTCTGCCTGTCCTGGACATATACCAGGAAGTGAACATCTGTATCTTCCTCTACCATCATCTGTCATTCTCTTACATCTTTCTTCTGCAACTACTTCTGCACCCATAAGAGAAGCTATTTCGTGTAGTCTTGCTTCCTGAGCTCCACATTCACAGCAGATGATTCCTAATTTTCTTTTTTCCTGCATTAGCGGCATAGATACGATTATACCACCTAATGTTTTTGTTACAGGTGAATCTAATTCTCCATGTTTACCTGTGAAAGGTCCACCAAGAACTATTTCACCATATGGTTCTAATATTCCACCACACTGGTCTATGAAGTAACTTACAGGCATTCCTATTGGAACGTTTAAGAATACTCTACCAGTCTGAGCATCTGCATCTTTAACTCTACCAGCTACTGTTAAATCTTTGGTTATAACTGGTCTTCTTTCTTCTATAGCTGCAACTACATTTTTAACTGTTTCAACATTTGATATTATAGCTTTTGCTACACTTGGAAGCTGACCTGGTTCAAGTTCAACTCCTAGTAATTCTCTAACTATAACTCTTTCATCTCCTGCTGGATACATATTTGGAAGATATTTTATTTCTATATTATCTTCATTTTTAGTTGCTTTTCCTAGAGCTATAAGCTGTTTTGTGTGATGAGGTTTTATAGCTATATAACCTTTAGCAGCTTTAGTTATTTCTAATAAATATTTAAGTCCTCTTACTAATTCTTCTGCATGGTCTTCTATGTAAGCCATGTTGTGAGCTAGTATAGGTTCACATTCAGCTGCGTTTACGATTACGTAACCACCTTCTATATCACCTTTGAATTTTATACCAGCTGGGAATCCTGCCCCACCTGCTCCAACTACACCTGCTTCTATTATTGCGTCAAGATTAGATTCTGTATCTTTTATCTTAACGAATTCTTCAGGCTGTTCTTCATCCGCTTCTATAAGTATAGCTGTTTCAGTTATTTCTTTAACTGTACCGTATACTGAAGAGTGGATGTTAGCACCTAGACCTGTTGGTTCTGCTATTAGCTGACCTTTTTTTACATGTTCCCCAACACTTACTATAGGCCGGCAAGGAGCACCAACATGCTGTCTTAGTTCTAATCTAAGTACCATATTAAATCACCCCCATATTAATCTGTCGCACTATTAATTATAAGCAATTTCTATGCCAAAGTTCACAACTAATGTTTTTTTCTATAATAACATTGAAATTGCTCGATATTTAGTCATATCTTTAAATTAATTATACCAAGTTAAAGTGATAAATACAAGCGTTTTCACAGTTATTCGTGTCAGATTTTCGACAGTTTAACGTTTTATCAGTCTAAAACTTTAAATAAACTAACACCTTTTGTTTATTTTTAGCTATTCGTTAGATAATTATATAACTTCCGTCGATTTTTAGACGTTTCGTCGATTTTTAGACGTTTTTTAGCCAAT
>UQCY01000091.1 GCA_900539645.1 uncultured Clostridium sp.
TCAGAAGACAACAAATTCTATATGTCTTACAATTTTGAAGGCAAAAATGGAAAGGATCCGCTTGTCTATAAAACAGAAGGCGATAACGGGGATAAATTAATTATAAAAGACAAGAGAAGAGACGATCCAAATAAAGAAGGAGACTTCGAACAGAAAGACACTAAAACAGATAAAGACAAAAAAGACAATGCCGACGCAAATAAAGATGAATCAACAGATAAAAAAGAAGTTAAAAATAATATAACAATATACGTTCCAGAAGGAGCAGAATTAAAGAAAACAAAAGTAGACCTACTTTCAGGGAAAATAACTGTTGAAGATTTACACTCTAAAGAATTAAAAATAAAATTATCTTCAGGTGATGTAGATTTAACTAGATGTTTAATAAAAGATTCTGGTGTAGAAGTATCTGACGGTAATATAACTTCAACAGAAAGTAAATTTGAAGGAAAAACTGTCTTAGAATCATCAACAGGTGATTTAAGTGCTAAATTTATGAAAGAAGATTTAGATCATATGAATATAAATGCAGATACTACAGCTGGTGTAGTTAAACAGAATTTAGGTGGAAGCACTTCAGAAGACGAATATTCAAGCAATAGTTCTTATGTATGGAAAGCTAAAGATCCTAAACATTCATTAGAAATGTACACAGTTGACGGAGATATAAGCTTAGACCTTGTAAATAAAAACTAAAAATAAAAATAAAACCATAAAGTAAAATAAAGAATTGATCAAAGGGATACAAACTTGCCGATTAAAAATCACACTGTAATAGGTGTGATTTTTTTGTTGAAAAAAGTTCTCAAAAGGTATATATTATAGCAGTAGAGATTCAACAAAAGTTAAAGATTTAGAAAGGAAAAGGAAGTATGACATTAAAAGATTTACCAATCGGGAAAAGCGCCCAAATAGTGTCAGTTGGTGGAGAAGGTCAGTTAAGACAGCACTTCTTAGACATGGGATTAATTCCAGGAGTAGAAGTAAGTGTTGTTAAATACGCGCCTATGGGAGATCCTATAGAGCTAAAAATTCATGGATATGAGCTGACAATAAGACTAGCAGATGCGGAAAAAATAGAAATAATAGAAAATCATCACCATAGAGCTAAAAAAGATGAAAACTTAGAAGATATGAAGATAAAGAAAGTTCTTAATATAGAGAAAGACCATCCAGGCTATGGTGAGGACGGAAAATATCACGATAAGAAAACAGAAAATCCTCTACCAGACGATGAAGTTCTTACATTTGCACTTGTCGGAAATCAGAACTGTGGAAAAACAACATTATTTAACCAGTTAACAGGATCAAACCAGCACGTAGGTAACTTCCCAGGGGTTACAGTAGATAGAAAAGACGGTGTTATAAGAGGTTATAGCAATACATTGATAACAGACTTACCTGGAATATATTCTATGTCACCATATAGTAGCGAGGAAATAGTAACAAGGGAATTTTTATTAAATAATAAACCTAAAGGAATAATAAATATACTAGATGCTACAAACATAGAAAGAAATTTATACTTAACAATGCAGCTACTAGAGTTAGACATACCGATGGTTGTAGCTCTTAATATGATGGATGAGCTAAAGAAAAATGACGGTTCTGTATTGGTAAGTGATTTAGAAGAGCTACTAGGCGTGCCAGTTGTCCCTATTTCAGCAGCTAAGAATGAAGGGATAGATGAGCTAACTAGACACGCTGTTCACGTTGCAAAATACCAAGAACAGCCTCTAAGACATGATTTCTGTACTCCAAAAGGGGAATTACACAGAGGATTACATGCAGTTATGCATTTAATAGAGGACCACGCAGAAGAAAAGAACATACCAGTTAGATTTGCTGCGACAAAAATTGTTGAAGGTGATAATAGAATTTTAGAAGAACTTGAGCTTTCAGACACAGAAAAAAGAATATTAAACGATATCGTAAAACAGATAGAAGAAGAAACAGGACTGGATGCATCTGCTTCTATAGCTAAGATGAGATTTGAATTTATACTATCTGTATGCGATGCTACAGTTATAAAACCAAAAGAGAGTAGGGAAAGAGTTAGAAGTAAGGAAATAGACAAGCTTCTAACAGGAAAATATACAGGAATACCGATATTTATAGGAATAATGGGAATAATATTCTGGCTTACATTTAATGTAATAGGAAGTTTCTTACAGGGATTATTGGAAATGGGAATAGCCTCATTGACAGAGGTTGTAGATCAATTCCTTACAAATTCTAATGTAAATGATGCACTACACTCACTTATAATAGAGGGTATATTCAACGGTGTAGGTGGAGTGCTTAGTTTCCTACCGATAATAGTTACACTATTCTTCTTCTTATCAATCCTAGAAGATAGTGGATATATGGCTAGGGTTGCATTTATAATGGATAAGCTTCTTAGAAAACTAGGATTATCTGGAAGAAGTATAGTACCTATGTTAATAGGCTTTGGATGTACTGTTCCTGGGGTCATGGCGAGCCGTACATTGCCTTCAGAGAGGGATAGAAAGGTAACTATACTATTAACACCTTTCATGAGCTGTACAGCTAAATTACCGATATATGCATTCTTTACAGCGATATTCTTCCCAGATAATGGAGCATTAGTAATGATATTGCTTTATGTACTTGGAATGGCTCTTGGAATATTAATGGCTTTATTAATGAAAAAGACAATGTTTAAAGGTGAGGCAGTTCCTTTTGTTATGGAGCTTCCAAACTATAGATTACCTGCAGCTAAAAATATAATGCACTTACTATGGGATAAATCAAAAGATTTCCTACAGAGAGCATTTACAGTAATATTCTTAGCAACAATGGTTATATGGTTCTTACAGAACTTCGACTACAATTTCAACATGGTAGCCGACTCACAGCAGAGTATACTTGCTCACATAGCAGGAATGATGGCTCCAATATTTACTCCAGTAGGATTTGGGGATTGGAGAATAACTACATCTCTAATATCTGGATTCTTAGCTAAAGAAAGTGTTGTATCATCATTAACAGTTCTTTTCGGAAGCACAGATGCATTATTAAAAACACTTACAACTGCTGGAGCTGGATCATTATTAGTATTCTGTCTATTATACACTCCTTGTGTTGCAGCAGTAGCATCTATAAAAAGAGAATTAGGTGTAAAATGGGCAATTGGAGTAGTTGTATGGCAGTGCGTTTTAGCTTGGATTGTATCATTTGCAACTTATGGAATATTAACACTAATAATTTAACAAATTTGTTGTATTATATATAGAAAACGGTATCTCAATTGTTTTAATTTTGTCATTATTTGTCGTTAAGCTCTTAATTGGAGTGGGTATAATTGTAGATGAGAGTGATTTTATTTCACGAAAAATTATAACTTCAATTTAAGGAGGACTTTAAAATGAGATTAGAAGGTAAAGTAGTTCTTATAACAGCATCAACAAGAGGTATAGGTCTTGCTTGTGTAGAAAGATTTGCAAGAGAAGGAGCAAAAGTATATATGGGTGCAAGAAATCTAGAAAGAGCTCAGGGTGTAGCTGATAGATTAAATGCTGAAGGATGCAAAGTAGACATAGTTTATAATGATGCAACAGAAAAAGAATCATATCAGACTATGGTAGATGAAGTAATAGCAAAAGAAGGAAGAATAGACGTATTAGTTAACAACTTTGGTACATCTAATCCTAAAAAAGACTTAGATATAAAAGAAACAGAATACGAAACATTTATAAAAACTATAGATTTAAATTTAGCAAGTGTGTTTATAACTTCTCAGGCTGTAATACCTCATATGGCTAAAAACGGTGGAGGAAGCATAATAAATATATCTTCAGTAGGTGGTATACGTCCAGATATATCTCAGATAGCTTACGGAACAAGTAAAGCAGCAATAAACTACTTAACAAAAATAATAGCTACTCATGCAGCTAGAGATAACGTAAGATGCAATGCTGTACTTCCAGGAATGACAGCAACTGACGCAGTAAGCGATAATTTAAGTGATGATTTCAAAGAATTCTTCTTAAAACATACTCCTATAAAGAGAATGGCAACTCCAGAAGAAATAGCAGGAACAGTATTATACTTTGCTAGTAATGATGGAGCATTCACAACAGGACAGATTGTTGACGTATCTGGTGGATTTGGAATGCCTACACCAGTATATGGCGATATGATAGAAATGAAGAGCAGAAGATAATTTAATATAAAATGAAAGGTTAGGCGTTTTAAGTAATGCCTAACTTTTTTTATTTGATAAGTATTGAAAATGTTTTCTGTAATAATTTAGGTATATAGTAAAAATCTATATCAAATGATATAATTAAAGAGATTAGAGTGATACTGTTGTTATTTAAATATAAAAAATATTAATAAAGAAAAAATTTAGGAGATATTTAGTAAAAATGAAAATAGATAATATAAGAGAATATAAATCAAAAGATTTGGATAATATAATGGAAATTTGGGTAAATACCAACATAGAGGCTCACAATTTTATCGATGAAAATTATTGGAGAAATAACTTTGATATGGTAAAAGAAATGATGCCTAGTGCCGAGCTATATGTATTTGAGGAAGGCGGAGAAATTAAAGGGTTTGTAGGTCTTATGGAAAATTATATAGCCGGAATATTTGTGAAAGGTAATAATAAATCTAAAGGTACAGGAAAAAGTCTGTTAGATTTTATCAAAGAAAAAAGAGAAGAATTAAATCTTAGTGTATACGAAAAAAATACAAGAGCAATAGAATTTTACAAAAGGGAAGGATTCGTTGTCGTAGATAAAAATATAGAAGAGGACAATGATGAGGTAGAATTCTTAATGTCTTGGAGCAAGTAAGTTTTATAATTATTTAAATTTGGTTTTAATTTTAAAAGGTAAGGGGAAAGTTTCAATGTATTTTAATTATAGAGGAATAAATATTCATTACGAATGTATAGGAGAAGGTATCCCATTTTTTATGATTCATGGGTTTGAATGTGATAAAGAGCTTATGAAGGGCTGTATGGAGCCAGTTATGGAAAAATATAATGGATACAAAAGAATATATATAGATTTACCAGGAATGGGTAAATCAGAGTCTGCAAGTTGGATAAGCTCATCAAACTCTATCTTGGATATGCTTTGCGAGTTTATTTCTGTAATAGTTGCTGGCGAAAAATTTATGATTGCTGGAGAATCTTATGGAGGATATCTTACAAGAGGGATATTGTCTAGATTTACGGACAGAGTATATGGAATGTTTTTAATATGCCCACTTATACTGTCAGATTATAGCAAAATGGATATAAGCAGAAGCAACCTAAAATTTATGGACGACAATTTCTATGAAGAAAATAAAGATGATGAAGATTTTAAGGAATTTATGAAAAATGCTGTAATAGTAAATGAGTACACATATGAAAGATATAAGAATGAAATATTATGTGGGTTGAAAATAGCTGATTCTAAATTCTTAAATCAGCTTAGTAGAAATTACCGGTTCCCATTTGATGTTGATGAAAAAGTACAGAATATGAGATTTGATCAGCCAGTTACGATACTATGTGGAAGACAGGATAACAGTGTTGGTTATAGAGATTTATTAAAAATTTCAGAAGACTACAAAAGATGCAGTATTTCTGTTGTGGATATGGCTGGGCACAATTTACAAATAGAAAGACCAGAAGTATTTAATCTGGAATTAGAGGATTTTTTAAAAAGAGTAGAGATAGAAATAGAAGAGCAGAAAGCTAAAAAAGAAGGGGACTACTCTAATATGAAATATTCTAAACATAGAAGATAAAGATATTTAAACCTAAAGGGGTGATAGATATGGAAATAATGGGCTTTGTTATTTGGTTAATCTGTGGATTGTTGTTTGTAGGGATAGGAATTTACGATTATATGTCTAAGAAACAGGTAGGATTCTGGGCGAACTTTGATGTTCCAGAGGTTGAAGATGTTATAGGATTTAATAAGGCAGTTGGAAGATTATTTATCATTTATGGAGTAGTTTTTATTTTGATAGGGATACCGCTAATACCGAGTATTTTCTATAAGAATGTACTTTTAGTGTTTATTCCTATCATTGGCACTGTTTTTGAAACAATTTGGCTTATGGTCTATTTTGTTATGAAGATAGAGAAGGATTATTATCCTAAAAAGGTTTACAAAAAAAGAGAGAAAAAGAGAAAGAAGAAAAGTTTTTAAGAGATAAAAGTATGGATAAATTTGAGATATTATGCAATGAAATCAATGATATTTGCAAATCTCTTCAAGAAGAGGAAAAAGAAGAAGTAACAGATTTAAAAGCTTTTAGAGCATATTCTTATATAAAAAATATGTATCTTAATGATGTTGGAGATGCACTGTTGTTTTGTGCGTCTATGAATTTAATAAATACTTATGTCAAACAAGAAAATAGCAAGCTTGGATATAGATTTAAAACTGAATTTTCATATTTAATAAGTATTTGTGCAAATGTTGGAATTCAAGATATGAAAATATATTTAGATAAGGAATCTAGAAATCAATTGCTTTTAGTACAGTTTTGGAAGTTGCAATTTAGTTTTCATAATGTACCTTTGACAAATGAGTTACTAGAGTTATCAAATGGTATCTTAGAAACGGAATTTGAATGGGATGGAATTAGAAAACAGCAGTGTGCAAACACTATCTTTGATATGGCTGAAAATAATAGAGATAGAAGATGCTTTAAGACATTTAGAGGAAAAGATCTTGATAGAAAGATTAACTCGTTGGTAAATAAATTTGAACAAGGAAAAATTGGGTTTGAATATTAAAAAATACTGCTATACAGAAAATGTTTAGCAGTATTTTTTTATTTTATATGTAATCTTTAATTTTAATCGATGCAATATCTTAATATAGTTTTCAATTTACTCTCCTCAGTTCTATTAGAATTATTCAAATAAATCTCCCTATGCCAATCATATTTCCTAGTCAATCCATTTTCCTTACAGAATAAGTCCATCTTTTCAAAAGAATAAGTTTCCTCATCATAAGAGCCGACGTGCAAAATATTTACAGAATTACCATCATTCATAGAATCAAAATAAATATCTTTATAAAAAACATTAGGCTTCTTTTTAGCTACTTTATCAGCTGCTGATTTAAAATCATCTTCTGTTATAAAATCAGGCTGTCTAATCATAATTGTATATTCTAAATTATTCTTATCAAATTCATTGCAGCAATTATTATTAGTCGAATTATCTTGAGAAACTTTCCAAATTCCTTCAAGAGGATAAACAACATAATCTGTAATCTCATCAGTATCAAGGTCTTTTACTTGATGTGATTTTTTATAATCCATTTTTATAGCATAAGCCAAAGAAAAAAGAGCAGATACCTTTTCTGAAAACTCCTCGTCGTTTGGATTTCCTTTACCATCTATCATAATGAAATTTTGAGTACCTATATCCAAAAGAGCAGGAACTTTCTTGATATTATATATCTCCTTTTCATGTTTTCGCCATTCTAGTTTCATATGATCTACTTCCTCCATGTATATAATTTAAAAATGTATATATTAAATTATATACAAGTAAATATGACATCTTA
>UQCY01000092.1 GCA_900539645.1 uncultured Clostridium sp.
TTATGAAATACATAATAAAAACTAACAACCTAGATAAAAAATATAAAAACTTTTACAGTGTAAAGGGTGCAAATCTAAATATAAGAGAGAAGAGAATTTATGGACTTATTGGTCCAAATGGAGCTGGAAAAAGTACTACTATGAAGATGTTACTAGGACTTATAAAGCCTAGTGGAGGAAGTATAGAGATTATGGGAATGGAGATGAACGAAAAAAATAGAAGTAAAATTCTATCTAATGTAGGCTCTCTTATAGAAAATCCAGCATACTACGAACATCTTACAGGCATGGAAAATATGAAAATAATGCGGAATTTGATGAATGTATCAGATGAAAATATTCCAGATATTTTAAAGACAGTAAATATTTACGATAGCAGAAACAAAAAAGTAAAAGATTATTCTCTTGGAATGAAACAGCGTCTAGGAATTGCAATGGCTCTAATTTCATATCCTAGAATATTGATACTAGATGAGCCTATAAATGGACTAGATCCAGCCGGAATAATAGAAATAAGAAATCTAATCAAGACATTGCCAGAAAAATATGGGATGACAGTAATAATTTCTAGTCATATATTATCTGAAATAGAGCATATATGTGATGATATTGCAGTTATAGAAGATGGAAAGATAATTTTTGAAGACGAAATATCTATATTAAAAGACAAGGGAAGAGAGAAGATAGGTATAGATGTTTCTAATTTAGATTTAGCAAAGAAAATATTAAATGATAGAAAAATAACTTCAAGGATAGAAAACAATAGATTGATGCTAGAAAAAATAAGCGACGATAAAATTGCAGAGATAAATAAAATATTTGTAGAAAATGGATTAAATGTATATAGAATAGAGTTAATTAAAAAGAGCTTAGAAGAAATATTCCTTGATTTAACAGGTAAGAAGGTGAGGATATAATGAGAGTCAATATATTAAAAGGGACATATCTTGAATTTGAAAAGATGAAAAAGAAAAAAGTGCTTATCATAACATTGTTGTTTACTTTGGTAACAGTAGTGTGGACTATGGCTGTATCAAATAACTTTTATTCAAGAGGAGAAACATCTCCTAGCGATATGTGGCTATATGGTTTAACTTCAATAGCGCAAATAAATGCCCTACTTTCACCAATATTCTTATCTATAACAGCATCTAAGGTATCTGAAATAGAGCATAGAGGAGCAACGTTGAAGATTTTACTTACTAGACAGAGTAGAGCAAATTTATACGTATCAAAATTTGTGTACTGCGAAATAGTAGCTACTTTATGTACATTAGTACAGTTTTTAGGGTTTATTGCAGCTACATATTTCTCTGACTTCTTTGAAGCTGTACCAGTTTCATTAATGATACAATCAGTATTTGCTGTGGTAGTAGTAAATACAATGCTTATAGCGATATTTTTATTAGTTTGTATTTCTATAAAAAATCAGGTATATGGTGTTGGTTCTGGACTACTTTTAGGATTATTGGGAATAATATCTATGCTGTTTCCGAGAAATATAGCGATGTTTATTCCAAGCTATTATTATATGGATTTAATTCCTGCGAGAATGATTATGGGTGCTAAAAGAATAATAGGATTTGAAGTATTACCATTTGATTTGGGTACAATAGGAATTGTCATGGTATTTAGCCTATTCTTAATAGTTGTCGGATTAATGTTTTTCAATAGAAAAGAGGTGTAGAATATGCTTTTTAGATGTATAAAATCAGAAATTATAAAGTTAAAAAGAAGTGGTATAGTCCCTGTTTTGATAATAATTCCATTGATTGCTGTTTTCATGGGTACTGGAAATTATTATATGAATATAGGGGTACTTCAAAATAAATGGTACAGTCTTTGGACTCAGGTATCTTTGTTTTATAGTTACTTTTTCTTTCCGGCATCAATTGCATTAATCTGCTCTTATTTGTGTAAGTTAGAGCATGAAAATTCAAATTGGAATATGATTTTAGCAGCTCCGATAAAAAGAAGAAATATAATTATATCAAAACTTGTATCAGCGACAATTTTAATATATTTTTCACAGATTATGGTTGCAATATTTTATATAATCGGTGGGAAAATAACTGGATTAGATTTAAATATACCTAAAGAATTGATACAGTGGCTCTCTCTTGGAGCCGTAGCGGGAATATCTGTAGCAGCGGTACAGTTATTTATCTCTATGAATGTGAAGAATTTTGCAGTACCTGTTGGAATTTCAGTATGTTTATCCATATTAGGACTTAGATTTGTTATAGCAGAAAAAGCATTTACTATTCCATATTCGTTAGTTATATACAGCATGAGTGCATTGAAACCTGGTGGGTTTGGTGGAGATGTAATTGTAAAAATATTAATAACATCGATTTTATTTACTATAATATTTGTATCGATAGAAAATATTATTTTAAAAAGAAAAGATGTATAAAAAATAAAAAATCAATAAAAAATTCTGAAGGAATTTAATATAATTTATAGAATATCTTAAATACAGATATTATATAAAGGAACTTGATAGCTATGGAAAAGATAAAGGTATGGACAAAGCAAAACAAAGACGTTCTTGAGCAGCTAGAGAGAGATGGAAGATATATAGCTAGGAAAGAATATATAATAAAAGATCTTCAAGAACACGCAGATTTAGTTCTCGATGTGTATGGATGGCTTTCGAGAAGTGGTCCACTTTCAAAAGACAAGCCAAAAGATGTAAGTTATCCTATTTGGGTATCTTTCAAAAAAGATGCGACAATGATGAACGACGAAAATTCTGTGATACTAGAACTAGAGTTAGATCCGAGTATTATAACTCATGTAAATATAGAAAAATGGGGAATGATTTTAAACTATTCATATATTCCAGCGGATGAGGTCGATGCTAAAAGACATAGGCAGCTTTTGGCAGACTATGGTGTAAGTGATGCACAGGCGTATATGAGTAGATTCTATCCACAAATAAAAATGGAAATTATGAGTAGTTGGTCTAGGCTATTTGACGATAATGTAAAGGCAAATAGCGATGCATGCTACGGAAATATTTGGGAGGTAAAGGAAGAATGGATTACTCAAATAATAAAATAACTTTGTATGCACTTCAGGCAGATCCTGTTATAGAAGCGATAAAGAAAGATGGTGTGTGTTTTTCTAAGAAAAAATATGTTGAAAAGAAGTATGTAGAAAGTGCAGCTGTATTTACAACTGTGTATTCTTGGTTTGTAAATGAAGCTGGTAGATTTGCTAAAAAGCCAGAAGGAGCTGAGTATCCGTATTGGGCCTTTAAAGACCTATACAACGTAGACCAAGCAAATGGAGGAAATGTTTTAAAATTAGAAGTTCCACTAGATGAAGTAGTTCTTTTCGATGTTAGAGATTGGAATAGGATTATGTGTCTGAAGTATTTAGGAAAAGACGAAAAAGAAGAGGCTGCTTTTAGAGAAAAGATAGCTCCTTATGGTGTGTTAGAAACTAAGATAATGTTGACTAATTTTTATCCTGATTTAAAGAGGGAAGTAATGGATAGTTGGCAAAATCTTTTTAGAAATGAAGATAAGCTAAAAAATGGTGAGGATGTCACTAAAAACGGCATACAAGCTGGACTTTGGCAAATAAAAAAAGAATGGATAGTAGAGGGATTATAATAAAAAGGACAATAGAATAACTGCTCTGTGCTCCAGTCCTCAGCGCCCCATCCTATTATGTAACACATTTATAGGATATGGGGCGCTTGCGGAATTGTCGCCATAGAGCAGTTATTTCTATTGTCCTTATTTTATTTACTTGTTACAAGATGTATCGGAAAATTATCTGGTACATCTTTTTTATTGGAAAAATTATATATAAATATAAGTAAAGGAAAAAAATAAACGTAAACTATGCATAAATAGAAGATATAGGTTGCATAAAATCGATTTCAAATGTGGCACTTTTATGTTTTCTTTGCCACAATGAAGGAAAAATTTTATAATTGCGGCAAATTAATGTGGTAATTATAATAAAGTTATAATAATCCTAGGAGATGAAGTAAAGTGATCACATTAAACGAAAGACAAAATAGTATTTTAAAATACTTATATAATAAAAAAGATTATACAACGATAAATGAAATATCAAAAGAATTTAAAGTTAGTGTAAGAACAATTAGATACGATTTGGATAATATAGAATATACGCTGAAGGATAATGAGAAAATTTCCTTAGTTAGAACGCCAAGATACGGTATCAAGTTGGAATTCAAAGGAAAAAGAGATATATTGACATTTTCATCGATTTTCGATTGCGTGGAAATCAATTCGCCAGAGGATAGGGTAATTTTCATAGCGATAAATCTTTTGATAGGAAATAGTAAAGTTGAAGAATTGTCAAATATGCTTTCAATAAGTAAGAATACAGTTGTATCAGATTTAAAGAAAGCTAAGGAGATATTGAATAACCTAAGAATAAATGTAATTTCTAAGGCATACGTTGGAACTTGTATAGAAGGAGATGAAGAAGATATAAGATATGCTTTCATCAATCTATACTATAAAATTTCAAACTCAGACAATTACAAACTTCTAAAAATGATTATAGATGATTTTGATTCGATAAAAGCAGATATAGAAGAAAGAATACATAAGATAGAAAGTAGACTTTCTCTTGAGTACTCAGATACATCATTTAAAGAATTAATTATCATTATAATGTACTGCTTTATGAGAATGGGAGAGTATTCAAACTTTAATTATAGTGAAGAATATATACATGAAAAAGAGCAGGAAGAAGAATTCGAGGCCATACAATACGCATTTGCTGATAAAACAGAGGATAAGAAAGAGATTTGCTACTTAATGAAGTGGTTTAAAAGTGCAAAGGTCATGAGTTTTATAAATGATAAATCTGATGTAAAAATGGATGGTAATAAATATCTAGCAATGAGAATAATCGAAGACATGGAAAAATACACCGGAATAGACTATTCAAATGATTTTGATTTTGTAAATTCGGTTGTAATGCACTTCAGTGTGGCAATGTACAGAATGCAAAACAACTTTAAGATTGAAAACCCATTAAAAGAAGATATAAAAATGAGGTTGGGGATAATTTACCAAATAACAGAAGATGTTATGAAAAAATACGAAAGTGAAATCGGGGTAGAATTTCCTGACGACGAGGTTTCTTACATGGCTATGCACTTTGGAGCAGCCTTTGAGAGAAAAACTCAAGAAATATTTGATACAAAAGCACTGATAGTTTGCAACAGTGGACTAGCTACAGCAGGACTTCTAAGTGCGAGAATGGAAGTAATGCTTCCTCAGATACAGGTTGAAGGTGTCTGTAGATTAAATAACTTAGAAGATGAGTTAAAAAACAAGGATGTTGATATTATAATTTCCACTGTTCCTATAAGAAATACAGATATTGAATATGTTGAAGTTAACCCTATGCTTAATATAGATGACGTTTTAAAGCTTAAAAAACTAGCATTTAATAACGTATACGAAAAAAGTAGTGAATATCTTGTTTCTAAGTACAAGGGAGATAAAGTATCATCAGTTGCAGAAATTATTAAAAAGAGCAATGCAGCCTTTTTATACGATGCAGATAACTGGAGAGATGCAATAGCAGAAGCGTCAAAACCACTTATAAAATCTGGAGATATAAAGGAAGAATACGTAGACGATATGATAAAGGCAATAGAAGATCTTGGTACATATATGGTATTCATACCAGAAATAGCATTTGTACATGCATCTAATAAGAATGTTGTAAACAATGCTGTATCGATGCTAACTCTAAAAAACGAGATTTATTTCGGTGACAACTCAGAGGTGAGAATTAAGTCCATAGTTGTTTTAGCAAACAAGGATGAAAATAAAAATCTAATTGAGTTAATCAATATACTAACTAAAAATAATAATGCAGATAAATTTAAAAATGCAGAAAAATATTTTGACCTAAAAATTATGGTTTAGACAATTTAGTCAGGAGATAGAAAGATGATAGTAAAGGTAATAGATGAAGTTAAAAACTATGAAGAAGCGATAAAACTATCTTGTGATGAATTAGTTAAAAATGGCTCTATAGAGGATAGATATTATGACGCAATATTAGCTAAAATAGAGGAGTTTGGGGCATATTTTTGCATAGCAGACCATATAGCAATGCCTCATGCAAGACCAGAAGATGGAGCATTAAAAACTGATTTATGTGTATTAAAGCTTAACAAAGAAGTAGATTTTTTAGGAAAACCTATAAAAATATTCTTCACAATAACAGCTGTAGATAGTTCTTCTCATATAGAAACGATAAAAAAATTAGCTGAAATATGTATGAACAAAGAAAAAGTAGAAAAAATATTAAATTCAAACAATGAAAAAGAAATTATGGAGGTAATGTAATATGAAAACAATAATGGCAGTATGTGGATCAGGATTAGGATCAAGTTTTATGGTGGAAATGAACATAACAGATATATTAAATGAATTAGGTGCTTCTTCAGAATATCAGGCATCTCACAACTCTTTAGCAGATGCTACAGCAGATCAGGCAGAAATATTCGTAACAGGAAAAGACTTAGAAGCAAGTGCTTCTCATCTTCCAAATCTTATAGTTTTAGATTCTCTTTTAGATAGAGATGAATTAAAAGCTAAAATAAAAGAAAAAATAGGATATTAATTATAAATAACTAAATAAAACTCAAAAGATTTAGGAGGAAATTATATGAACGGAATATTAGGCGATATAGTCGATTTTATACAGGAACCCTCAGTTCTAGTAGGTATTATAGTTTTAGTAGGTCTTTTACTTCAGAAAAAAGCATTTGAAGATATAGTAAAAGCTACTTTAAAAGCAATGGTTGGTTTCGTTGTAATATCAGCATCAGCAGACGTAATATCAGCATCATTAGCACCATTTGGTGAGATGTTCCAGTACGGATTCAATATAAATGGGGTAATACCAAACAACGAAGCAGTAGTTGCACTTGCTATACAGGACTACGGTCAGGCAACAGCACTTATAATGGCATTTGGTATGCTTGCTAATATATTAATAGCTAGATTTACAAAATTCAAAAATATATTCTTAACAGGTCACGTTACATTATACATGGCTTGTATGGTAGCAGTTATACTTTCAGTATCAGGAATGACAGGTGTACAGTTAGTATTTACAGGAGCTTTAGCACTTGGAATAATAATGGTACTTTCACCAGCAATGTGTCAGCCTTTTATGAAAGATGTAACAAAAAATGATTCAGTTGCATTAGGTCATTTCTCATCAGTTGGTTACGCTTGTGCAGGATTAATAGGTAGAGCAGTTGGTAAAAACTCTAAATCAACAGAAGAAATGAACGTACCAAAATCTTTAAGCTTCCTTAGAGATTCAGTTGTTTCTATATCAATAACAATGTTAATACTTTACATAG
>UQCY01000093.1 GCA_900539645.1 uncultured Clostridium sp.
TTTTTTGATTTTATAGACCATTTTGTTGACGTCAACAAAATGGTCAAAACATTGGAAATACTGATTTTAAGGAAAAATAATTTTAAAAATATATAAATATTAGCTGCTTTATATAATAATAAAAAAGTAAAGTTTAACACAAGTAAATTTTTATTAATATAGATTTTTTTGCCATTTATAAACCCTTCTATTTTAATTCGATTAATTTTAATATAAAAGATTATACAAATCAACAAGGTATAAGTAAAAATTTTAAAAGTTATTTTTAATTAAACAATACATGAGATAGCTAAAAACAACAAAACATAGTAAAATAGAATTATCTAAATTAAAAATAAAATTATTTAAAAATAAAAAAAGAAAGAGGACAAAAAATGATAACAGGCGAGTTAAAAAACAAAGTCGATAAAATATGGGAGACTTTCTGGACTGGAGGAATCACAAATCCACTAGAAGTCATAGAGCAGTTCACATACCTTCTATTCATAAAAGGTCTTGATGAAACAGAAACACTAAACGAGGAAGAAGCTGAAATACTTGGTCTTGATTTTGACAGAGTGTTCCCAGAGGACAAGCAGCATCTAAGATGGAGCAAGTTTTCAAATGAGGGAAATCCAGAAAAAATGTACGACATAATGGCGAACGAGGTATTCCCATTTATCAAAAATCTTCATGGTAACGAAGAGTCAGCCTATGCGAAATATATGGGAGATGCTATTTTCAAAATACCAACTCCTTTAATGCTTGCGAAAATTGTCGACAGCATAAACAACCTAGAATTAGATAGAGATAAGGACACAAAAGGGGACTTATACGAATACTTACTATCAAAAGTGGCAACTGCAGGAACAAATGGGCAGTTTAGAACGCCAAGACACATAATAGATATGATAGTCAACCTTATGCAGCCAAAAGCAGAGGACATAATAGTCGATCCTGCAATGGGAAGTGCGGGATTTTTGGTGTCAGCACAGCAGTATTTAAGGGACAACAGAGCGGAAATGTTCCTAGATGCAAAACTAAAAAATCACTTCAACAACGACATGTTCTACGGATTTGACATGGATAGAACTATGCTGAGAATAGGTGCGATGAACATGATGTTACATGGGGTGGACAACCCTAACATAGAGTACAAAGACTCGCTATCAGAACAGAATACAGACAAAGAAAAATTCACTCTAGTACTTGCAAATCCACCATTCAAAGGAAGCTTGGACTATGAAGCAGTTAGTGCAGATTTATTAAAAGTCACAAAAACTAAAAAAACAGAACTCCTATTCCTAGCATTATTCTTGAGAGTGCTAAAAATGGGTGGAAGATGTGCGTCAATCGTGCCTGATGGAGTACTTTTCGGAAGCACAAAAGCACACAAAGAGATAAGAAAAGAAATAATCGAAAACCAGAAACTAGAAGCGATAATATCAATGCCGAGTGGAGTATTTAAACCTTATGCTGGGGTTTCGACAGCGATAATGATATTCACTAAAACTAATGCAGGTGGAACTGACAAGGTTTGGTTCTATGATATGAAGGCTGACGGATACTCACTTGACGACAAGAGAACGGAAATAGACGAAAACGACATACCAGACATAGTTGAAAGATTCCACAACCTTGAAAAAGAGGCGGACAGAAAAAGAACTGAGCAGAGTTTCTTTGTAGATGTAGAGGAAATCAGAGAAAATGGATATGACTTGAGTATTAATAAGTACAAGGAAATCGTGTATGAAGAGGTTGAATATGATGCACCGAGCGTGATTTTAGGAAGAGTGAAGGAGCTTGAAGGTGAGATAGCTGCTGGAATTGAAGAATTAGAAAGAATGCTAGAGGTGTAGGAGTATGGAATATAGTGTTGAAAAACTAATTGAAAAAATTAATTTTGAAAAAGAAAAAGCTATTGAAAATGGTATTATTCGAAAGGAAAAACCTCAAAAGGAAATTTCTGATAGAGAAAAATATTGTAAATTACCAGATACTTGGATATGGATTAGATTAGGTGATTACTGCTTAAAAGCAACAGATTATGTTGCAAGTGGTAGTTTTGCTTCGATAAAGGAAAATGTCAATTATTATAATACTGAAAATTATGCAATAATGGTTAAAACAGCAGATTTTGCTAATAATTTTACAAAAAACTTAACTTATACAGATGAAAGTAGTTATAAATTTTTATCGAACTCAAATCTATTTGGCGGAGAGCTTATTTTAAGCAACATTGGATCTATAGGAAAAGTATTTAAAGTACCTTACTTGAATAAGCCAATGACATTGGCTTCTAATACAATTATGATAAAGTTTACGGATGATAAATTGGCAGATTATATGTATTATTACTTCAAATCAAATTATGGTCAAAATGCTATAAAATCTATATCATCAGGAACATCAATGTTAAAATTCAATAAAACACAATTAAAGACTTTACCAATTCCAATTCCATCAATAGAAATACAGGAAAAAATAGTAACTGCATTAGACAAAGCACAATATTTAATTGATAAAAAGAAAGAGCAGATAGATTTATTGGATGAACTAGTAAAATCTAGATTTGTTGAAATGTTTGGAGATCCAAACTGTAATAATAAAAATTGGAAAATAAAAAAATTTAAAGATGTTTCCAGTAATAAAGATTCTGATAGAGTACCAATAAAACAAGCTGATAGAGAAAAAAGAAGTGGGAAATATCCATACTATGGAGCAACAGGGATAATTGATAGTATAGATGGTTATATTTTTGATGGATTATATTTATTAATATCTGAAGATGGAAAAAATTTAGAAACAAAAAATAAAGATATTGCATTTTTAGCAGAAGGAAAGTTTTGGGTAAATAATCATGCTCATGTAATTAAAGAAACAAATGAATCAAATTTATACTATTTAAAATATGCGATAAATAATATGAACTTAAAACCATATATAACTGGTATAGATCAATTGAAATTGAATAGAGGAAATTTAGATAATATAGAATTACCTATTCCACCAATAGAGTTACAAAATGAATTTGCAGAATTCGTTACAAAAATAGATGAAATAAAATCAAAAATGGAGGCAACTCTATCAGAACTAGAGGACAACTTCAACTCACTAATGCAAAAAGCATTCAAAGGAGAACTATTCTAAGAGGGGGGGTGAAAATTTTGAATAACTTCGACTTTCTACTAAACAACAAAAACTTTTCAAGCTTCAGCAATGCATGCATCGAAGCCGAAAAAGCAATGTCGATAAGTCCTGCAAACTGTGCAATCCTATCAAGAAGAGCACTAGAACTAGCAGTGAAGTGGCTATATGCAAACGATGATTATTTAAAATTACCATACCAAGATAACCTTAGCTCCCTTATACACAGCAGAAGTTTTTTAGAGCTTGTAGACTTTGAAATGCCTAACCTTCTAAAATACATTGTAAAGCTTGGGAACAACTCAGTTCACACAAACACAATGATTACTAGAGAAGAGGCAATTCTTTCTCTTCACAACCTTCATCAGTTTGTGAGCTGGATAGATTATTGCTATTCAGACGAATACACAGCGTCGGATTTTGATGAAAAACTTATAGATAAAGAAGAGAACAAAAGAACAAATCCTGAGGTGCTTAAAAAAATCTATGAAGAACAAGCATCAAAGGATAAAAAGCTCGAACAGATGATCAAAGAAAATGAAGAGCTAAGAAAGCAATTAACAGAAAAAAGGGAACTAAAAAAAGAGGACTACAATTTCAATATAGACAATATTAGCGAATTTGAGACAAGAAAGAGATACATCGACATCGAGCTAAAATCTCTGGGGTGGGATTTTAACAGAGATATCAGAGAAGAGCTTGAGGTCAGAGGTATGCTAAACGACACAGGTCTAGGATATGCAGATTATGTTTTATTTGGCGATAACGGAAAACCACTGGCAGTTATCGAGGCAAAGAGGACTTCAAAAGATGCAAAAGTTGGTCAGCAACAGGCAAAACTTTACGCCGATTGCATTGAGAAACAATATGGACAAAGGCCAGTTATATTTTTGAGCAACGGATATGAAAATTATATCTGGGATGATTACAACGGATATTCTGAGAGAAGGATTTACGGATTTTATAAAAAATCAGAGCTTCAACTGATGATTGATAGAAGAAACAACAGAAAAACATTGAGCAAAATTTTTGTAAAAGATGAGATTTCTAATAGATATTATCAGAAAGAAGCAATCCAAAATGTTTGTGAAGCACTTGAAAAAAGACAGAGAAAGAATCTTCTTGTTTGTGCGACGGGTACAGGAAAGACTAGAACAGCTATTTCTTTGGTGGATGTGCTTTCAAACCACAACTGGGTTAAAAATGTACTGTTTTTAGCGGATAGAAAGGCTCTTGTGAAGCAGGCAAAGAACAACTTTTCTAAGTTGCTTCCTCATATGCCACTTTGCAATATGCTAGATAGCAAGGATAATCCAGAAGAGGCGAGAATAGTATTTTCAACTTATCCGACAATGATGAATTCAATAGATGATACCAAGTCTAAGGACGGGAAGCTGCTTTTCACTCCTGGGTATTTTGATTTGATTATTGTCGATGAGAGTCATAGATCAATCTACAACAAGTATAAGTATATTTTTGATTATTTTGATGCTTATTTGGTTGGACTTACTGCCACACCTAAGGACGAGATAGACAAGAATACTTATAGTGTTTTTGATTTGGAAAATGGTGTGCCGACTTACGCTTATGAGTATGAAAAGGCGGTTGAGGACGGATATCTTGTGGATTATTCTACTTTAGAGTTTAAGACTAGGGTTATGGAAGAGGGAATTTCTTACGATAGCTTGTCAGATGAGGAAAAGGCTCGTTATGAGGAAACTTTTGACGACGATGAAAATGTAGGCGAGTATATTGGAAATTCTGCTATTAATAAATGGCTTTTCAATGCCGATACTATAGACATGGTTATTAAAAATCTTATGGAAAAAGGTCTTAAAATAGAAGGCGGAGATAAGCTTGGAAAGACTATTGTTTTTGCAAATAACGGAAAACACGCAAGAGCAATAGTTGAGAGATTTAATAAGATTCTGCCTGAATATGGATGCGATTTTGCAAAAGTTATCGACAATAAGACGAATTATGTGGATAGTTTGATAGACGATTTTTCTGATAAAGACAAGTTTCCACAGATTGCGGTGTCTGTAGATATGCTAGATACTGGGATTGATGTTCCAGAAGTTTTGAATCTTGTGTTCTTTAAAAAAGTTAGAAGTAAGACTAAGTTCTGGCAGATGATTGGTAGGGGAACTAGGCTTTGTCCAGACCTTTTAGGTGTTGGTCAGGATAAGAAAGGATTCTTGATTTTAGATTTCTGCAATAATTTTGAGTTCTTTAGAGTTAATCCTAAAGGACACGAAACAGGGGCAAGTAAGAGTTTGACTCAGAGAATTTTTGATATTAAAGTCGATATTATTAGAGAACTTCAAGATTTGACTTATTCTTCAGATGAAGAGTATGCAGAACTTAGAAATACTATGGTCGAAAATATGGTTTCAGATGTTAGAAGTTTGAACAGAGATGGATTTATGGTTAAGCAAAATCTGAGAGAGGTAGAAAAATACAGCGAAAAATCTTCTTGGGAAGCACTTGGAACATTGGATGTTAATGAGATTAAGGAACATATTTCACCGATAATTTCTCCTTATGAGGATGATGAGTTTGCAAAGAGATTTGATTTATTGATGTATACGATTCAATTAGCAACTCTTAACGGAAGTAATGCAAGCTCTGGAATTAAGAAAGTTATTAGTACTGCTGAGAAGTTATCAAAGCTTGGAAGTATTCCTCAGGTTATGGAGCAAAAGTATATTATCGAAAAGGTTATGACTGAGGAATTTTGGGATGATGTAGATGTTTTCACTTTGGAAGAAGTGAGAGATGCTCTTAGAGATTTGGTTAGATTCATTGAAAGAGATGTACAAAAGATATACTACACTAATTTTGAAGATGAGATAATAGCCGAGGAAAGCAACGGATCAATCTACAATGTAAATGATTTGAAGAATTATAAGAAGAAGGTCGAGCATTATCTTAAAGAGCATAGAGATGATTTGGCTATTTACAAGCTTAGAAATAATAAGAAGCTGACAGAGAAGGATTTTGAAACTTTGGAAGATGTTCTGTTTAAGCAGCTTGGTACTAAGTCTGATTATGAGAGAGAGTATCGGGATAAGCCTGTAGGAAAGATGATTAGAGAAATTGTCGGGCTGGATATTAATGCAGCTAATGAGATTTTCTCTGAGTTTTTAAATAATCAGGATTTGAACGCCAATCAAATTCATTTTGTTAAGTTGATTGTTGATTATGTTGTGAAGAATGGTATGCTTGATAAGTCTGTGCTTAGGGAAGAGCCATTTAAGAGTGCAGGTGGAATTACTCTGTTCAGAGATAGAGCGGATATTAGAGCGGAAATTCTTAAAAAGATTGATGAGATAAATGAAAACGCAATGTAATAATGGGCTGTTGCAGGTTTGCAACAGCTTATTTATTGCACAAAAAAAGAACCAACTGGTAACAAAACCAATTGGTTCCTATCCTAAACAACTATACTCGCAATAATCAAAACTGCTCCAATAATTCCCTTAACTGTAAGAGTCTCACCCAAGAATAAAGCACCCAAAACAGCGACAGTAATAGGGTTTAACGCACAAAGCACACTCGCTCTCTCTGCAGTTGTACCACTCTGGGCATAAGGTTGAAGAGTAAACCCAAACACACTACAGATAATTGCCAGATATAGCATATAAGTCCACTCAATTCCAGTTGCAGGAAGTGCTGGAGTTTCAAAGATAAATGCTGCAATTAGGGAAAGAATCCCCATTGTACCTACCTGATAAATTCCAACTCTTATCGGATCTGCTTTGTCACCGACTTTAGAAGTAAGAATAATTGTACCTGCATAAGTTAGGGCGGTCATCATTCCAAGTAAGTCCCCAAAGTTGAACTCAAATCCTTCTGGTTTAAAATTAAGAAGAACTATCCCTATTCCGCACATAAAGAACATCAAAATTGTTTTTTTATCTGGAAATTTTTTAGTCATAATTGCTAAAATAATCGGAACTATTATAATTGCTGTATTTTCCTCAAATGCTATCGAAACTGAGGTAGTGTATTTAAGTCCTGTTAATTCTAAG
>UQCY01000094.1 GCA_900539645.1 uncultured Clostridium sp.
TTTCTTGAGATAGTCATTATATTTTTAGAAAATTAAAAATATATCAATTATATTTTGGCATAAAAATTTTTGGATAAAAAAATAGACTACTGTATCAGTTGTTTGAGGAAAACAGGAGCCTATTTTTATAAAGTTATCTATTCGATTTTTTTATAGCTGATGCTATGATTTCTTTGAATTTTGGATTATCTTTCACAAAGTCAAGCTCATCATCTGTTTCAAGAGATTTTATTATAGTAGACATAAATGAGTCTATAAAATTATCAGTAAAATTATCATCATAGTTATCTTTAACCAGGTTAATTTCACTATATAGAGGAGAGTTGTTTTGTTTAAATATATCACCATATGTTTCTATAAGTGCTGAAAGTGTTTCTACAAAAGCATCAGCATTTTTAGTTTTAATGTAGAATTGGAATTTACCTAAGTTTGCTGTATATTCCCAAATATCTAGTGTTTTGCATAGATTGCAAGATACGTCAGTAATATATTTAGCTGTTTCTATATTTCCTTGATCGAGTTCGATATCTAATAAGAAGTAATAATTGAGAATTTACATCTGAAGTAAGTTCGTACAATTTTTCTTGAGCAGCCTTTTTAGCTTCGTTTAAGTTACCTTTAGTGAATTCCACTCTGGTTTTAAGTTCTGATTTATCAACCATTAGTTTATCAGGAATGGTTTCTAAAAGTTCTTCTGCTTTATCAAAATTTTTTCTATTAACTTCTCTAAATATTAACTGTTGCCGAGCAAGACTTTTTATATTTACATCTGTAGAGTCCATAATTTTTCGATACAATTCTTCTACTTTTAGTGATAATTTTTCAAGCTTATCTAAATCAGAGTTTCCTACTTTAAATATTGCAAACCCATCTAAAGATAAAGCTACGTTTAGTATTAGTTTGTAGCAGTTTGGATATTCTGAAATTATATCCATTGCTTTTTCAAATATTTCATCTATAGTGTGATTAAGTGCAAAGCTTGATAAATCTTTTATCCGATTATTTATTTCTTCATCGGATAAATCTGATTGGAATGATAGTAAAGTGTTTATATCTGTTTTTAATATTTTTGCAAGATTTGGAAGTATTGTTATATCTGGGTAAGAAGCTCCACTTTCCCATTTACTAACGGCTGGAGTAGATACACCAAGCTGGTTAGCAAGTTGTTCTTGAGTTAGAGAAAGAGATTTTCTTTTTTCTTTTATTATTTGATTTATGTTCATAAAGTCACGTCCTTTGTTATGTGAAGATTTGTACTTTTAATATGAAATATATTTCCTATTAAGATTATGATATCAAAAGTGTTAGCTGGGGACAATGGAGCTATTTTCAACTTTTAATCAAAAAATTTAACTATTGGTTAAATATATTTATTATAAATAGATAAATAATGTTATTGTAAATATAACTTCTATAAAGTTTGTGGAATTGTAGTATAATCTATTTAGATATTAATTTTGAAAGGGTGATTTATATGGCAGGTATAAAATACGATATAGTTAAAGAAGTTGGAGTTGTTTCAGAAAATAGTTCTGGATGGACTAAGGAGATAAATTTAATCAGTTGGAATGATAGAGCGCCCAAATACGATATAAGAGATTGGGCTCCGGGACATGAGAAGATGGGTAAAGGGGTTACTCTATCTGCTGATGAATTGAGAGAATTAAAAAGAATATTAAATGAAATGGATATATAAATAGTTTAAGAAAATTATAAAAATAATTAAAAATAAGAAGGATGTTTTTTAGAAGGGAGAAACTGTATTATGAAAATGTTTCAAAATATAACTCAGGTAAATCAGTATAAAAACTGTGAGGAGTTTGTTAAAGAGTTTGAGATAGGAGAAAAAGATTTTATTTTAGCTACAAAGACAATTTACAATAAGTATTTTGCAGATATGGGACTTAAAGCGAAAGTGTTCTTTAAGAGCGATTATGGAAAAGGTGAGCCTACAGATGTAATGGTAAATGCTCTTTTAGAGGATTTTAGAAAATCTGGCTGCAATCGTGTAATAGCAATCGGTGGTGGAGCAGTTATAGATATGGCTAAAATACTTGTTTTAGCTGGAAATGGAGATGCAGCAGACTACTATCAGAGAAAAATACCACTAGAAAAGGAACGACCTATAATAGCAGTTCCAACTACTTGTGGTGCAGGAAGTGAAGTTAGTAGTGTATCTATAGCTGAATTTGTTGAAATGGGTACAAAAATAGGTCTTGCAGATCCATCAATATTCCCAGATTATGCAATAATAATACCAGAGCTTTTAACTGAGCTTTCTTATGATTTCTTTGCAACTAGTGCAATTGATGCACTAATCCATGCAATTGAAAGTTATGTTTCACCAAAAGCCAATTTATATACAAGAATGTTTGCAACTAAGGCAATGGAGATGCTTTTAAAAGGTTTCAAACTTATCACAGAAAATGGACCAGAGTATAGATTTAATTTATTAGAAGAATTTTTAGTTGCTTCTAACTTAGCAGGTATATCTTTTGCTAATGCTGGAACAGGGGCAGTGCATGCGATGAGCTATCCTTTAAGCGGAGTGTACCATGTTACACATGGAGAGGCTAATTATCAGTTCTTGACAGCAGTGTTTAAGCATTATCAGGCTGCAAATCCAACAGGATTTATTACAGAGCTTAATGAGTTTTTAGGTGGAGTTATGAGATGTAATCCAGATGATGTTTATCCTGAGATTGAGAAACTGCTTGGAAAGGTTATTGTTAGAAAGCCTCTTAGAGAGTATGGTATGAAGGAAGATGAGATAGAGAGTTTTGCTGTTAGTGTTGAGAAGAGTCAGCAGCGTCTGTTGAACCAGAGTTATGTGAAGTTTGACATTGAAGAGATGATGGAGATTTATAGAGAGTTATATTAGGTAGTAAGTGTAGAAGAGGGACGATTTAAAAGATTGTCTCTCTTTTTGTGTTATAATTAAAGAAATAATATAATATTCAAAGAGAAAGGTGATTAAATGGTTTCCTACATATTAATAATCCAAAATGGTCCTATACTTACATATGAATATTATCCAAATGGAGAAAAAGATTTAAAGGGTTCTTTTTCTATCAATAGAGATACGAAAGAAATATTTGATATACATCTTTCTCGGTGGGAGTATTGGGATGAAGAAAAACAAGATGGAAATAGAAAGTATTTTATAAAAGTTGTAGAAAGAGTTCTTAAAGAAGAAGCTAAAGAGGGATATGTGGCTTGGGGATAAAAGCATTTTAACAGATAATTGTTAAGGTGCTTTTTTTATTTTTTGCATTATGATAAAATAAAAAGGATAGTTATAAATAGAAAAGGAGAAAAAAATGGAAACAATTAACATAAACAAAGAAGTAAAGAAACCAAGACAGAAAGTAATGGACCCACATAAATTAGAAGTACAGGAAACTTATATGGATAAGGTCAGAGATTTGAATGATAAATGGGCAAAAGAGAAAGGTCGCCGTCCTGTCATGGGGTTATGTACGTTCGGGTGTCAGATGAATGAGCACGACTCAGAAGAACTAGCATACATGCTTGAAAGAATGGGATACGAAAAAACAGAAAAACTATACAAAGCAGACCTAATAATATACAACACTTGTGCAGTAAGAGAAAACGCAGAAATGAAAGTATATGGAAACCTAGGTCAGCTAAAATTCACAAAAAGAAAAAATCCAGACGTAAAAATAGCACTTTGTGGATGTATGATGCAGCAGCCACATGTTGTAGAAGAAATCAAAAAAAATCACAAACACGTAAACCTAATGTTTGGTACTCATAACCTATATAGATTCCCAGAACTACTATACAAACAGATAACTACTGGAAAAAATATAGTTGAAGTTTGGGATGTAGATGGAGAAGTAATAGAAGGGTTACACAGTAACAGAAAATTTGAACTAAAAGCATTTGTAAACATAATGTACGGATGCAACAATTTCTGCACGTACTGCATAGTTCCTTACACTAGAGGTAGAGAAAGAAGTAGAGAGCCACAGGATATAATTGACGAAATAAAAGAATTAGTAGTTCATGGAACAAAAGAAGTAACTTTACTTGGGCAGAACGTAAACTCATACGGAAAAACTCTTGAAAATCCTATGACATTTGCTGAACTTCTAAGAGAAGTCAACAAAATAGAAGGATTAGAAAGAATAAGATTTATGACATCTCATCCAAAAGACTTATCTGATGAAGTAATATATGCTATGAGAGATTGTGATAAAATATGTGAATTCCTACATCTACCAGTTCAGTGTGGAAGTAGTACACTTTTAAAGAAAATGAATAGACACTACACAAAAGAAGACTACCTTAATATAGTAAGAAAAGTTAGAAAAGAAATACCTGACATAGCATTCAGTACAGATATAATGGTTGGTTTCCCAGGAGAAACTCTTGAAGATGTTCAGGACACTATAGATGTAATAGAAGAAACTAAATATGACTCAGCATTTACATTCATATACTCTAAAAGAGAAGGAACTCCAGCTGCTAAAATGGAAGACCAGATTCCAGAAGACGAAAAACACAGAAGATTTGATGAAGTATTAGAACATGTTAACAGAATAGTTAACGATATAAACTATAGCTATCAGGATAAAGTGGTTGAAGTGCTAGTTGAAGGAAGAAGTGCCAAAGATAAAAATAGATACACTGGAAAAACTAGACAGAACAAAACTGTAAACTTTGATAGTAAAGAAGATAATTTAATAGGAAAATTAGTAAATGTAAAAATAACTCAGCCTAGATCATTCTCATTAAATGGTGAAGTTGTTGAGGTAATAAGATAATAAAAATAAAATCCGAAAGAGGAAGTGAATGATTAAATGAAAAAAATCATAATTCTTTTTGCTATGATGACATTAATTTTAACGGGATGCAATAAAGGAAAAACTAATGAAGAGCAAGAAGAACTTACAGAAGAAAGAATAAGAGAAGTTTCAGAAATGAACGATGAATTTACTGATTTAAGATTCGAATCAGAATTAGAATGGTACAACGATTTTGTTACTCCAATAAAAGATAACAACTGGGATGTATCGAAAGAAGGATTAGAATCTATATTAGATGATATAGCGGAAAAAAGAGAAGCTATTAAATCAATAGACAAAGAAGAAATAAAAACATACTTGGATTTTAGATATTCTCAGTTAGACAAAGATGGAGAAGACAAAGAACTAAAGAAAAAATTAGATGACGACTATAAAAAGATACCAGGTGCTTTAGAAGGAATGAACCAAATATTAGATGTTATAGAAAATGATGTTAACCTTGGACTGGATGGTAGCTTTAGTTCTGAAGATAAAAACAAAATAGAAAATTCTTTTGCAGAAGTTATAAAAATTTATGAAGATAAAATTCAGTAAAGTTAATAGAAATATGATATTATTATAATGTGAATTTGAGTTATAATTTTAAAATATAACTTGATTTGCAAAAAAATGTGGTGAGGAAGTGTTCGACGTGGATAAAAATATAGAATGGTTAAACGAAAAAAGAATTGAAAAAACAATAAAAGCTCTTGAAGAAAATAATATGAATGGATATCTTGTAAACAACAAGGAAGAACTTATAGAAACTATAGAAAAAATAGTAGCTAAAGATTCTGTTGTTGCTTGTGGTGGTTCAATGACATTATTTGAGACAGGAATAATAGACTATTTAAGAGAAGGAAGATATACTTTCCTTGATAGATACGAAAAAGGACTAACTCCAGCAGATACAAAAGAAATATTTAGAAAATCATTTTCTGCCGATGCGTATTTCACAAGTACTAATGCTATAACAGAAAATGGGGAACTTTACAATGTAGACGGCAATGGAAACAGAGTTGCTGCAATGATGTATGGACCAGATAAGGTAATCGTAATTGTAGGTGCTAACAAAATAGTTAAAAATGAAGCTGAAGCAATAGAGAGAGTGAAATCAATAGCAGCTCCAGCAAATACAAAGAGATTAAATAGAAAAACTCCTTGTGCAACTACAGGAATGTGTGTAAATTGTTCAAGTCCAGATAGAATTTGTGACAATTACACTACTATAAAAAAACAGGTTCAGGGAGATAGAATGCATGTAATATTCCTTAATGAAAACTTAGGTTATTAGGAATTTGGGAGGAAGTATGAAAAAAGTAAAATTTATATATAATCCAAATTCTGGAGAGAAAAAACTAGCAGGTAAACTAGATAGTATAATAAGAATATATCAAAAAAATGGATATACAGTAATACCATATAGATTAGACTATGATATACCAGTATCGGCTTCTTTCAAAGATTTAGACGAATCATATGATCACGTTGTCTTTTGTGGCGGAGATGGAACTATTGATTTAATGGTAAATGAGTTAAAAAGAAGAAATATAAATCTTCCAGTTGGTATAATTCCATCTGGTACGGCAAATGACTTTGCAAATGCTCTTGGATTAGAACATGATCCTGAAGAAGCGGTTAAGAAAATTATAAGCTCAAAGCCTAAAAAGATAGATTTAGGAAAAGTAAATAACAAATATTTTGTAAATGTAGCTAGTGCGGGTATGTTTACAGATGTTTCTCAGAAAATAAATAACGACATAAAAAACTCTTTTGGAAGAATAACATACTATATAAAAGGAATTGAAGAAGCTAGATCTATGAGAGAATTTCACATAGACGTTCAATCAGAAGAAACTTGTTATTCTGGAAATATGTATTTAATGCTTGTCTTTAATGGAAAGACAGCAGGAAACATAAATTTAGCGTATAAGGCTGAGGTAGATGACGGATATTTAGATGTTATAATATTCAAAGGAATGCCTATTCCAAAGCTATTACCAGTTTTAATAGGTGTGCTAAAAGGTGAACATCTAGATTTTGAAACTGACAATGAAATATTATACTTTAAGACTAAGAAAGTTAGAATAGATTGTGACGATGATTTAGGCACAGATATTGACGGAGAAAAGGGACCAGGATTCCCTCTTGAGATAGAATGTGTTGAAGATGCACTTGATATTCTTGGAGTAGAGTTTTAGAAAAATGTATAGAAAAGGGACTTTTGAATTGCAAAGGTCTCTTTTTTATGCTTTGTATAACAAAGAATCTCCTCTCCAGGCAATCAAGTTGCATTGTCGAGTTCGATT
>UQCY01000095.1 GCA_900539645.1 uncultured Clostridium sp.
TTATTTTATTAGTTAGACAAAATCATTTTTTTCTGTTATCATTAGAGATAGAAATAAATTTTATTTAAAGAAAGAAGGAAAATTTATCATGGAAAGAAAAGTATTAGCCACTATAAATGGTAGAGAAATATCTAACATAGACTTAGATAACGCTGTAAAATCAATGCATCCACAGCAGCAGATGCGGTTCCAGAGTGAAGAAGGTAAAAAAAGATTATTAGAAGACCTTGTAAACCAGGAATTATTCTACTTAGAAGCAAAAGACAACAAAGTTGATGAAACTGAAGAATTCAAAGCTTTAATGGAACAGGTAACTATAAACATGTTAAAACAGCATGCTTTAAATCAGTTATTCATGGCTGCTATGCCAACAGAAGAAGAAGCTAAAGCTTACTACGATGAACATCAGGATGAATTCAAAGTTGACGAAATGGCTAAAGCTAGACATATACTTATAAAAGCTGACGATGAAGCTGCTTTCGAAGCTGCTGAAAAAAGAGCTAAAGAAATAGCTGAAGAAATAAAAGCTGGAGAAAAAACATTTGAACAGGCTGCTATGGACTACTCTGATTGCCCATCTAACATGCAGGGTGGAGATCTTGGTTTATTCGGAAAAGGACAGATGGTTCCTGAATTCGAAGAAGCAGTATTCAGCATGAACGAAGGTGAATTATCTGAACCAGTTAAAACTTCATTCGGATATCACTTAATAAAAGTTGAAGAACGTCACGAAGCTGGTGTATCTAAATTCGAAGAAGTAAAAGACGAAATACTAGGTAAATTAGCTCAGATAAAACAGCTAAAAGCTTACGAAGACAAAGTTGCTGAATTAAGAGAAAAATATGCTAATGCATACACTTTAAATGACTAATTAAAAAGCAAACACAAAGACTGTTGCAAAAATTGCAACAGTCTTTTTTATTTTTCAAGTATCCCATTTAAATACAGTTTGATTTGTATATTTCTTAAAAATAAGTAAACAAACTGAGGGCATGAGATATAACTGCTCTATAGCGACAATACTGCAAACGCCCCACAACCGCTAAATGTGTTACATAAACGGTGTGGGGCGTTGAAGCCTGGAGCACAGAGTAGTTATACTCATGCCCTTACTTTTTAATTTTCTTTTAAGAAATATCCAAATCCTACTGTCCCATCTCCACAGTGACTAGCTATTGTGCATCCAACACTGTATTCATGGAATTTAGTTATTCCTGTTCTTTTTGTAAGCTGTTCTTTTATACCTTCTAATTCTTTTTCACTACCTGTTATAGCAGCTACATGAATCTCATCATTGTATATTCTATCTTTATCTCTTTCAGCTTCTTCAAGCATCATTTCTATAGCTTTTTTCTTACCTCTAGTCTTTTTCCAAACATTAAGACCTTCTGTAGTCATTTCTATTATAGGCTTAACTCCAAAAGTGCTACCTAATATAAACTGCATTCCACTACATCTTCCACCTTTATAAAGATAATCTAACTTATCCATTGTGAAGAATAATTTGTAGTGATGAAGAACTTTTTCTATCTCAGCTATTGTATCTTCAACAGATCTACCTTCTTCTAAGAAATTATAAGTGTTTCTAACTAATCCACCTATTGCTCCACATAGATTTAAAGAGTCTATTATATGTATGTTTTCGTTATTATCGAACATATTCTTTGCTATCATAGCATTTGCAACTGTAGAAGATAATTTTGAAGAAAGTCCTATGTATATTATAGTATCTCCTTTTTCTACATACGGCTCAAATGCTGCGTAGAATTCTGCTGGAGAAGGAGATGCTGTCTTAGGTAGTTCTCCTGTCTTCTTCACTGTTTCTAATATTTCTTTTGTAGTTATATCTATACCTTCTTTGTATACTTCCTCACCAAAGTTTATTGTTAGAGGAATTATACCTATATTCATTCTATTTACCTCTTCTATAGGTAAGTCGCAAGTACTATCTGAAAATATTTTTATTCCTTCCATTACGTCCTCCCATTATATAGTCTATTTTTATAGTCTATATCTAATTTTATAGGAAATGAATATTTTATTCAATTCTTTTTAGCTTCAAATGTTAAATTTAAGCCGTTCAACCGACAAAAAAAGAGAGAAATAACAACCGCTACCTCTCCCTTATTTTTTATATTTTATTTATTATTATTTTTTACTTCTTTTATAATTCCCGCTTCTAACCTAATTATTTTATCAGCTATTACATCACAGAATCCAATATCATGAGTAACTATTATTATAGCCATTCCGTTTTCTTTTAATTTTTTTATAACATCTATTACATTTTGTATAGACTCAGGATCTAGTGCTGAAGTTGGCTCATCAAAGCATATTACATCTGGTTTTAGTGCACAAGCTCTAGCTATTGCAACTCTCTGTTGTTGACCACCTGACAACTGGAAAGGATAATTATCGCCTTTGTCTGCTAGGTCTACCATTTTTAAAAGATCATTTGCCTTTTTCAAAGCTTCTTCTTTATTCTCTCCAAATACATTTACAGGCGCTTCTATTATATTTTCTATAACTGTCATATGAGGGAATAGGTTGAAGTTTTGAAATACCATTCCAATCTTACCTCTTACCTTCTTCATATCGTTGTTATTTTTAATAGACTCTCCATTTAACACAAGCTCTCCAGAATCAAACTCTTCTAATCCATTTATACATCTCATAAGAGTTGTTTTACCTGCTCCAGATTTTCCAACTACAACAGCTATCTCTCCGTCCTTTACATCAAATGAAATATCTTTTAAAACTTCTGTATCTTTAAATTTTTTCTTTAAATTTATAACCTCTATCATTTCGCATTCCTCCTAGTTGAAATTAAGCTCTAAACCATAAGTTCAATATCAAAACTCTTAATTATAGTAAGAATATCTCTTTTCAAGTTTTTCAAATACTTTTGTAAGAATTGCTATGAATACTAAGTAGATTAAACCTGCCCATGCAAGTGGCATTAAGCTTCCTTCTCTGTTCATCGCTATCTGAGATATTCTTAATATATCGTTTAGACCTAATATGTATACAAGAGAAGTATCTTTTACAAGTGTTATTACTTCATTTGATACAGGCGCTAATACTCTTTTTACAACCTGAGGAAGTATTATTCTTTTATACATTGAAACTTTATCAAATCCTAAAACATAAGCTGCTTCGTACTGACCTTTGTCTATTGATTGTATTCCCCCTCTAAATATCTCTGCAAAATACGCTGTATAATTGAAGAAGAATGCAACCGCTCCTGCTGTAAATCTATCAAATGTTATTCCTATAAGTGGAAGCCCATAGAATATAACTATCATCTGAAGAAGAAGTGGAGTACCTCTCATTATAAGTATATAAAAAGATGTCACCTTTCTTATTATTACGTTTTTTGAAATTCTTAAAAGAGCTACTCCAATCCCAGCTGGAATTGAAAGTACTAATGTTATTGCAAATAGCGCTACGACTATTTTTATACCTTCTATCATAATTCTCATTCTCCTTCACTGCTTTATTTCCTTAATTAATCAATAAATCTATTCCCTTTATTTTATATAATTTGCTTCTATATTTAACTATTCCCTTAAATGTATCTTATTTGAACCATTTTGCATATATTTCGTCAAATGTTCCATCATCTTTTATTTCTTTTAATGTATCATTTACCTTATTTCTTAATTCTGTGTTGTCTTTTGCAAATGCTACTACATAATCTTCTAATCCGAAGTTTTCTTCTAGTACTTTATATTTATCTTCACCTTTCTGTGACATATAGTATCTTATTAAAACTTCATCTCCTGCTACTGCTGAAGTTCTTCCTATCTCTAAATCTCTAAGAGCTTTATCATAAGTATCGTAAAGAACTGGTGCTCCACCTTTTAATGAACTTACAAACTCTGTATCTGCTTCTACTGCAGCCTGAGCTGTTGATTCCTGCTGAGTTCCTACTTCTTTTCCTGCTAAATCAGCTTTCTTATTTATATTTGAATCTGCCATTGTAACTATTATCTGTTTGTTCTGAAGATATGGATCTGAATAAGAAACTATTTTCTTTCTTTCTGGGCTTAATGAATATCCATTCCATAAAACATCCACGTTACCGCTGTTTAACTCTGTTTCTTTCATTGACCAATCTATTGGCTGGAACTCTACTTCCATTCCCAATCTTTTAAATGTTTCTTTTGCTAAATCAACGTCAAATCCTACTGTATTTCCATCTTCATCTAAAAATCCCATAGGTACAAATGTGTTGTCAAATCCTACGATTACCTTGTTATCTGCACTTCCACTATCTTTTGATGAACAAGCTGTCATCCCTAATACCATTACCATTGCTGCAAATACTACCATCACTTTTCTTAATAATTTTTTCATTTTCGTTTCCTCCTGTAATTATATTTTTTTATTCTTGCAGTTATGCAAATATTCAGAAAACCTTTCTTGTGATAATTCTCAGATTTAACTCCACTTTCATTCAAGCAGTTTCTATTTTTAGGTAAATAAAAACTCCCGCACTCTAGCTAAGCTAGAGGACGGGAGTATTAATTCCGTGGTTCCACCTCTCTTCACTAGTACCTCACGATACTAGCCTCATAGAGTACAGTCTTATTAAAAGACGATACCCTTGTACGATAACGGGTACTACCGTAGCAGCCTACATGAACTTTCTTTCTCGGTGCTATGCTCTGAGATGTGTTCGATAATTAGTTCTTGATTTCTCACACCAACCGAAATCTCTCTGAAAAGACTTTACTATCTACTATTTCTCTTCTTCGCTTTATCTGATTATTTACTCTGCTTTGTTATGTTTATTATTCTATACCAGAATAAAAATAAAGTCAACATATTTTTTGAACTTTTAAAATAATTGACTTTATTTTTACATCATCTTTCATTTTTAAATCTTTTTGTAAATTTAATTCCACGGAACAACTTCTACTTCTCCAAAAGACCTTTCTTTTAGTCTGTTTGAATACTCTCCCTTGTACCCAATTATATATAATATCGCCAATTCTATATAATGAATACCTATTACAAGTATATTCCAAATATCTTCAGCAGATAAAAATACCTTGTTTCTTCTCTTACTTGGATGGACAATCTTATTTCTGTAATAACTTATAAGATCTATACCATCTGCAAATTCTTCTCTTATTTCATCCGAGAAAATCTCCATCTCATCTCCTCCAAATGGAATATTGCAGATTTGAAGTAACATCCTTATATTTTTAGAAGCTGAATTCTTATCAAACTCTGTATCTGTAAGCGTCTTAGTTTTTTCCACTAATACGACATAAGATAGCGACTCTAGTGCTATTTGAACAGATATTATATCATTATCCATAGTTAAATTATTTAAAGACTCTATATACCAATCCACAGCGTTTTTAATAGCTGGACCATAGTAGAAATCCTCCAATCTCCTGCACATAAGAGATAAATACTTTTCATAATTTCTATAATTTGTAAGCGTATCTGTCCAAGTAGGTAAAAATGTAAACGGCGTTACCATTCCACTATTCCAAGCTCTGTAAACCTCGTTTTCGTCCTGATATCCCCTTATACCTGAAAAAGATACATATCTTCCACAAGCAAAACTAAAGGCTGTACAAATCCTATCTAAAAGCCCCATTATATTATTTGTCTTAAACAATGTCCCATCTTTCTTTCTTATCCTACCTACATGAGTTGTAACTGTACCTGATTTTTCGATAAGCTCTTCGTAAAACTCTCTTCTGTAGTCGTACCTTTTATCGATTGTTATTAAATATCCATTTAGCTCAAACTCTAATCTACCTGCAAATACTTTTTCTTTTGTCTTTATAAGCTTTCCGGGTATTTTATCTATATTTAATAAATCAAAATCTATATAGCTTACATAAGAATTTTTAGACTTTATACAATCATTGTTAATATATCCCTCTACTGATGTTTCGTTTATTCTTCTTATTGTCGCCGATGAAAGTTTGTATCCATGTATCTCTAAAACAGCATCGTCCAAACTGCACTCTTCTAAACTATCATCTGCTGTCGATACTATTCTAGCTTTAAATGTTATCGCTGATGGAGAAGATGGTTTTAAAAATATCTTTCCATTGCATTTATATTTTTTATCTAAATATACACAAAATCTTCCATCATAGACTACGATATCTTCATTGATTCCATATTCCATATTAGGGGACAATATCGCATCATTTACTGATTTCAAATTTATCACTCCTCGTATAATATGTTTAAATTAAGGATTACACCCTTACTTTTTCTTTATTTCATATATATTTAATTATATATTATCACTTATTTTTTTTAAAGTCGTTAAACTAATTTAAGCTACTTAATAATTACATTTTGTTTTTACACTATTAGATGTATATTCATCTTCGCAATTATTATTACAAAAATATTTGATTTTTTGTTATTAAAGGTGTATTATTAGTACTATATTACAATAAAAGGAGGTATTTTGTATGAAAAAGCCATATGTTCCGTTTGACCTTCCCTTAAATGAATTAGTGGATGTTAATTATTTTTTAAATGAACTGATTGATGCTGCTACTTATCTAACTCTCTATGATAAGTGTTTAGCAAAATCTAAACTTGATCCATCTCTTTTAATGGGACACATATCACTAAAGGAAGCTGTTCAGTCTACAAGAATAGAAGGGACGCAAGCAACACTAAGTGATATGCTTGAGCATAATGCAGATGAAAAAATTATTAATACTGACATTCTAGAAGTTCTTAACTATAGTAAGGCTTTATCTATTGGTGAGTCAATGCTAAGAGATTTTCCAATATCAGTTAGATTTATCAAAAGATTACATTCAACTTTACTAGAAGGAAATGTTAGAGGTAAAAATAGAAATCCTGGAGAACTTAGAAGTATTCAAAATTTTATAGGTCCATCAGGATGCACTATAAATAATGCTACTTTTATACCTCCAGAACCTCAACTTGTTCCAGAGTATATGAGCAATCTT
>UQCY01000096.1 GCA_900539645.1 uncultured Clostridium sp.
AAGGACAAGTATTATAATATCAGCTTTCACATTTTACGTCAACACTTTTTTAAAAGTTTTTTTATCTTTTATTTTTTTCTATCATAAAATAATCTTCTATATCTTGTAAATTTCAATGATTACAGCTGATATTTTTCTATAACAATTTTTTATTTTTTTCTATAAATATTTTATAAGACCAATAATGATAATTAAAAATATCTATTTTTATAACCTAGACAAACAAAAAACTAGTATAAAGAATTTTTTCTTCATACTAGTTTTTATAATTAAGTAAATTTATTTATAAACTACCTCTTATTTTTTTATTATAATAATTCTCTTCCACAAGCACTTCTTCCAGCAACTCTACCAAAATGAAGAGCATGACCTATACTATATCCACAAGAAGGAACTCCATAGCCAAAATTACCAGTGTTTGCAACTTCTCCTGCTGCATATAATCCTGGTATTATTTTCTTATCATTGTCAAGAACATGCGCTGCTATATCTATTTCAAGACCACCAAATGTTATAGAAGTAGCTGGTCTTAAAAATACCGCATAATATACATCTCCTCTTATAGCTCTCATTTCACTTGCTGGTTTTTCATAATCTTCATCAAATCCAATATCACATAAATAATTATATCTATCTACAGTAGCCTTTAAAACTTCTGCTTTAACATCTATTTTTTCTGCTAATTCTTCTATACTACTAGCTTTTATTGCTTCTTTTGATCCTAAAGTATACTGAAGTAGAGGATATTTATCTGCTTCTTCTCCACAAGTTATATACCATCCGCCAGCACTACCAGCTTTTGCCATTGCGCAACCAACTAAACTGTGGAACTGATACTCATTACAGAAACGCTTACCTTCTAAAGTAACTATTAAACTCGGTTCTTCATTTACACCTACTCCAGTTCTTTCATTTAACATCATAGTCTGTAAAGATGGATGTTTATAGTTTCTAGCTCCTATTGCTTCTGCAACTCTTGCCCCATCTCCTTGACTTGATTCTGGGCAATTGTAATAATAGCCTTTCATCCATGGATATCTTGATTCAACTAATTCTCTATTAGCTGCAAATCCACCTGTTCCTATAAATACACCTTTTTTAGCCATTATAGTAACAACACTTCCATCTAAAGTATCTGTAGCTTTAGCTCCAACTACTCTGCCATCTTCTACTATTAACTCTGTAAGAGAAGTATTTAAAAGAGTTGTCCCACCAAGCTCATGGAATTTATTATTTAGTGGAACTATAAATCCTCCACCATATCCCATAGTCTGGCCACCGCCACCCATACTATTATGGATTCTCCATGGTAACTGAGAAGTATGAGGTGCTTCAACATCCTGCACTTCAAATCCCTGTTCTTCTAACCAATGTATATTTTCTGCTGCATGGTAGCAGAAATAATTTATCTTATCATCATCTAAGAAAGTTCCCGCAGCTTTTTTTAAGAAATCAAACTGCATCTGAGGTGTATCTAATATACCTCTTTCTATCTGAGTTCTTGTGCCAGCACCCATTATCTTACCACCGCATATTGCAGAAGAACCACCGATTACTCCCTGTTTTTCAACAAGAACCACATCAGCTCCACAATATTTAGCTTCTACAGCTGCTGAAAGACCTGCTATACCAGATCCAAATACTACAAAATCAGTTTCTATTGTTCTATCTTCTTTTTTAGGTGGAACTGGAACTGCTTTATTCTTTAACTCTTCAACATCTCCACCTGCCTGTTCAACACAAGATGCAACTGCTTTAGCTATAGCTTTACAAACAACTTCAGCACCTACAACCATTGGTACAGCTAAAGACTGATATTCTATTATCTTTGGAACCCAATGTTCAAAAGGTGAACTTTCAAGACCATATGCCTGTCCATAAATTTCTTTGTGTTTAACAATATTAATATCTGTTATTTCACTTTCAGAAAATGTTACTTCAACAACAACCTTACCTTTTACACCGTATCCTTTTCCAGTGTATGTACCTGCATTATACTTCGCCATGAAACTTTTCCCTCCTAGTAAAACTTACCTTAAAATGATTTTGTTATTTTTTTGTTAATAACATTATAGAAGATTATATTCCGTTGAAATTTCAAAGTCAACGAGTTGCATAACGTTGTATAAAATACCACTTTACTGACTTTAAATAGGTTAATAAAGTAATTGAAATTGTCTTATTTTATCTCTTTACTTTTTGACATATTCAGCATCTACCTTATCAAGATTATACTTATCCATAAGATTTATAAGCACATCCGCATAGACAAGCTCGCCTTTAGAGTTTTCCTTTGTAGCATATCCTGCATCCTCTAAAACCTGAGCCTGAGTTTTTCCATTTTTAGCCTTAAATAACCCAGCTTTCTCATATCTCTTATTTTCACTTAAAAACTTTCCATAATCGTATATCGACTCTTTATAAGACCTATATCTTCTAAATGCCGCATTTTCTGTATCATTGTACCCTTCCTTTGTATTCATATTGACAATTCTCCCATCCCAAGATTTATCTGCCTTTATACCAAACAAATTAAAATATTCCTTAGAAAGCTCCGACTTACCCCAATTGGATTCAATAGCTGCCCGCGAAATAGTCACAGAAGGATAAATTCCATACTTTTCATAAACATCTACAGCTATTGGCTGAACCATCTCAATAAAATCTTCTCTCTGCATATCCTCTATATAACCTCTTCCAAATGTAGAATACACAGCAAAGATCAAAATAGTCAAAGCTACTAAAACAATAGATATGTTTCTAGCTTTTTTCTTTGCTTTCTTACTTTTACCTCCACTAGGTTTCTTTGAATTTTTGCTAGATCCACCTTTTACAGAGCTACTTCCCTTTTTAGATGCAGATTTTTTTGAACTTGTACCACTTTTTTTAGGTTTCTTCTGAGTACCCTTGCCTTTTGAAGCATTAAGTTCGCTCTTCACTTTCTGAGAGCTACTCTTTTTAGGCTTAACACCTAAATTTCTATCCTCTTCTCTCTCCTTGAGCTTTCCCTTCACACTCTTTCTCATATCATCTAATCTCTTGCTATCTATATTATTTTCATCCATATGCATTTCCTCACAATTTTTTACTATATTTTTTATTATACAATACAACTCCTCCCAAATAAAAATAAAAATGCGCTATCTCACGAACATTTTACAATCATCAAAATAAAAAAGAGCTGCTACAATACCTGTAACAACTCTCAATTATGACTAATTATCTTGATTTTAGCTCTATCCAAGCCTTATCATATAGCTTGATATCTTTACCTATATCTGTAAATGTTTCGCACTTACTTAAATACTCATCATCAGGATAAGCTCCCTTATCACTAGTTATCTCCTTATCAAGAAGGTCAAAACAAGCTTTATTAGGAGTAGAATATCCTATATACTCTGTATTTATCTTAGCAATCTCTGGATCAAGCATAAAGTTTATAAACATTTCTGCTTCTTTTTTATTCTCACAAGTAGTAGGTATGCACATTGCATCTACCCATCTATTAGTACCTTCTTCTGGATTGAAGAATTTTAAATCTGAATTTTCTTCCCGCATAAGAGGGAAATCTCCTGAATATATCATTCCTATATATCCATCTTCTCCAACCATTCTATCTTTAACCTCATCATTTACATAAGCTAAAGCGTATTCTTTCTGTTTAACTAATAGCTCCTTAGCTTCATTTATTTCCTTTGGGTTTGTAGTATTCATACTATAACCTAACTTAAATAAAGCTGCACCCATTGTATCTCTAACAGAGTCAAATATTAATATCTTTCCTTTATATTTAGGATTCCATAAAATATCCCAAGACCCTAAATCCTTTTCATCTACATACTTAGAATTGTATGCAAGACCTAAAGTACCCCACATATAAGGAACACTATACTCATTCTTAGGATCGTATTCAGAACCTAAAAACTTCTTATCTATATTTTTTATATTAGGAATATTATTAAAATCTAGCTTTTCAAGCATACCTTCCTTCTTCATCTTTGCAACCATATAATCAGAAGGAACTACAATATCGTACTTAGTACTTCCACTCTTTACCTTCTGATACATCATTTCATTTGTATCGTAAGTAGAATACTGCACCTGTATCCCTGTCTGTTCTTCAAATACATCTATTAAACTTTCATCAATATAGTCTCCAACATTGTAAACATTTAAAACTTTTGATGAATCTGCAGATTTTCTACAACCTGTTAGAGGAAGCACTGCCATAGATGCAATTAAAACAAGAGATAGTATTTTTTTAGTTATTTTCATCTATCTTCTTCCCCTTTCTTCTAAAGACTGTTTCTTATTAGAAAGTATTAACAGTATAAGAACTGTTATAAACATTAAAGTAGAAAGCGCATTTATTTCTGGTTTTATACCTCTTCTTGCCATAGAGTAAATTTCTATAGATAAGTTTGTAACCCCGTTTCCAGAGTTGAAGAAACTTATTATGAAATCATCTATAGACATAGTAAATGCCATTAAAAATCCTGACACTATACCAGGTTTTATCTGAGGTAATATAACCTTTCTTAAAGCATAAAATGGTGTCGCACCTAAATCTAATGCTGCATTCTCTATATTTTCTGGCATCTGTCTTAATTTTGGAAGCACAGAAAGTATTACATAAGGAATACAGAACATTATATGCGCTATAAGCATTGTCATATATCCAAAATCTACCTGTAAAAATACAAATAAACTCATAAGAGCTACCCCTGTTACTATCTCTGTATTTAATATTGGTAGATTGTTTACATTCATCATTATAGCTTTATTTCTAGGTCTCATCTTATTTATACCTATTGCACTTAAAGTACCTACTATAGTAGCTATTACTGAAGAAATTATAGCTATAGTAACTGTATAATAAAGTGCTGTCATTATCGCCTCATTTTGGAATAATCTCACATACCATTTAGTAGTGAAAGCTCCTATATGTCCCATAGATCTCGAATCACTGAAAGAGAATACTATTAGGGCGAATATTGGTATATATAGGAATAAGAAAACTAAAAACATATATATATCAGAAACTATTTTTATCTTCTTTTTGTTTTTATTCATTATATAACCATACCCCCTTCTCCACTTCCGTCGTCCATCTTAGACATTATACTCATTGAAATTAATATTACTATCATTAAGAATATTGATATTGCAGAACCAAAGTTCCAGTCACCTACAACTGTAAACTGCTGTTCTATTAAATCCCCTATTAACATTGTCTTTCCTCCACCAAGAAGTCTTGATATAGCGAATGATGTTATTGATGGCATGAACACCATTGTTATACCAGAGAAAACTCCTGGTAAGCTAAGTGGGAATATTATTTTTCTAAATACTGTAAAATTGTTAGCTCCTAAATCGTGAGCTGCATCTATTAAATCGTGGTCCATTTTTGATAATGAAGTGTATATAGGTAATACCATAAATGGTAAGAAATTATAAACCATACCTAATAACACAGCAAATGGAGTATATAAAATAGAACGATACTCTATACCAAATAATCCTAAAAAGCTACTTAATAATCCGTTCTGCCCTAGGATTGACGCCCAAGAATATGTTCTAAGTAAGAAGTTCATCCACATCGGAAGTATAAATAAAAGTATTAAAGTTCCTCTTTTACTTATTGGAGCTTTAGATATAATATACGCTACTGGGTAGCCTATTAATATACATGCTAAAGTAGCTCCACCTGATATTAATATAGATCTCCAAAATACTGATAAATATATTGGATCTAAAACTGCTTTAAAGTTATCAAGAGTAAATACTACCTGTCCATTTACTTCTTTTGTAAAACTATAATAAACTACTAGGAATAATGGAATTACTACGAATATTGCACTCCATACTATATATGGATAAGCAAATTTTGATTTTGAATTCTTAATTTTCATCATCTTCACCAGCTTCTATTTCAACTTTTTTCATTATGTGTATATCCTCAGGATATATGTCTATTCCTAGTTCAGTTCCTACTTCTGCATTCCGAGTATTATGAAGTAGCCAAGTTCTTCCATTTTCTTCTAATTCTATTTCGTAGTGTACTCCTTTAAATATTACAGATGTTACTTTTCCTACTATCATACCGTCTTCTGGTTTAACCATTTTTATATCTTCAGGTCTTATAACAACTTCTATTTCTTCGTTCTTTTCAAATCCTTTATCTACACATTCAAACTCTCTATCTGCAAATACAACTCTAAAGTCTTCAAGCATTACACCAGGTAGTATATTACTTTCTCCTATAAACTTAGCAACAAATGAGTTTTTAGGCTCATTGTATATATCTACTGGATTGCCCATCTGCTGTATTTTACCTTTATTTAGAACTACTATAGTATCAGACATACTAAGTGCTTCTTCCTGGTCATGTGTAACAAATATAAATGTTATACCTAATTTTTTCTGTATTCTTTTAAGCTCTACCTGCATTTCCTGTCTTAATTTTAAATCAAGTGCTCCTAGAGGCTCGTCAAGAAGAAGAACTTTAGGTTCATTTACAACAGCCCTTGCTATTGCTATTCTCTGCTGCTGACCTCCAGATAAAGAGTCTATTGCTCTATTTTCAAATCCTTCAAGTGCAACAAGTTTTAAAACTTCTTTAACCTTTTTATCTATCTCATCTTTTGGAACTTTCTTTATCTTTAACCCAAATGCTACGTTTTCGTAAACATTCATGTGTGGGAATAGTGAATATTTCTGGAAAACAGTGTTTACATGTCTTTCATTTGGAGGTAGGTCGTTTATTTCCTTCCCTTCGAATATTACACTCCCTGCATCAGCCTGTTCAAAACCAGCTATTATTTTTAATAGTGTTGTTTTACCACATCCTGATGGTCCTAATAATGTTAAAAACTCGTTTTTCTTTATATATAGTTT
>UQCY01000097.1 GCA_900539645.1 uncultured Clostridium sp.
AAAAATAAAAAATAATCTAATTAGAATAAAAAATAAAAATTTAATAAAAGTTAACGAAATGCCTCTGTATCTTTATTGATATGGAGGTATTTTTATTTATCTCTAAATGATATTTTAAAAATTTGTTCACAATGGTATAATATTTTGAAGGGACTAAAAAATAGTAAAGAAAAAATAAAGGTAAAAATTATACAATTAAAAACATATGAAAGAATACTTAGATGATAAATACAAAAATAAAATTATAAAATTGTAGATGTTAGAAAGGGGAAAAAATTTTGAAAAAAATATCTATACTAGGATCAACAGGGTCAATAGGGACACAGACATTAGACGTAATAAGAAAGAATCCAAGTGATTTTGAAGCAGTTGCAATATCTGCAAACAGCAATGTAAAAATGATACTTGAACAGATAGAAGAATTTAAACCTAAATATGCTGTAATGTATGAAGAAGCAAAAGCAGAAGAGTTAAAAAGCTTGCTTCCAGAAGGATGTACTACAGAGGTATTGTCAGGAATGGAAGGTCTTAAAAAAATATCTTCACTAGATGAAATAGACGTTGTACTTACTGCAGTTGTAGGTATGATAGGACTTGTTCCCACAATATGTGCGATAGAAAGCAAAAAAGACATAGCACTTGCAAATAAGGAAACTTTAGTAACTGCTGGGGAATTAGTAATGAAGGCAGCAAAAGAAAATGGAGTTAAAATACTTCCTGTAGATAGCGAACACAGTGCGGTGTTCCAGAGTTTAAATGGAGAAAACAAAAGAGATGTAGAAAAGATAATACTAACTGCATCTGGAGGGCCATTTAGAGGTAAGAAAAAAGAAGATTTAGTAAATATAACTAAAAATGAAGCTCTAAAACACCCTAACTGGGATATGGGTAGAAAGATAAGTATAGACTCATCTACTTTAATGAATAAAGGACTTGAAGTTATAGAAGCTAAGTGGTTATTTGATGTAGAGGCTGAGGACATAGATGTTGTAGTTCATCCTCAGAGTATAGTTCACTCAATGGTTCAGTATAGAGATAGCTCTGTAATAGCTCAGTTAGGCTGTCCAGATATGAGACTTCCAATTCAGTATGCACTTACTTATCCAGACAGAATGGAAACAGATTTTGAAAGACTAGATTTTAGAAAAGCATCACAGCTTACATTTGAAGAACCAGATTTAGAAACATTCCCATGCTTAAAACTTGCGTATGAATGTTTAAAAGCTGGGGGAACATATTGTGCAGTATTAAATGCAGCAAATGAAATAGTTGTAAATGAATTTTTAGAGGATAGAATAGGATTCTATGATATTCCTAAGTACATAAAAATGGCACTTGATGCACATGAAAGCATAGAAAATGCAACTCTTGAACAAATATTAGAAATAGATTTAGAAACAAGAGAATATGTAAAGGGATTAATAGAAAATAATTAAACTAGAAATAAAGGGGGAAATCTATGAGTGTTTTAAAAATAGTTTTTATAGTATTGTTATTTAGTTTTATGATATTATTCCACGAATTAGGTCATTTTATATTTGCTAAAAGAAGTGGGATAGGTATTTTAGAATTTGCAGTTGGTATGGGACCAAAAGTTTGGAGCACTAAAAAAGGTGAGACAGAGTACTCTATAAGACTTATACCAATAGGTGGATTTGTTGCTATGGCAGGAGAAGACGGAGCTGAGAATAATCCAGAAGAAACTAATATGGATTCTTTTGGAGATAAGACAATATGGCAGAGAGTTCAGACAATAGCAGCAGGGCCTATATTCAACATAATACTTACAGTAGTACTTTTAACAGGAGTATTTACTTACATTGGAACTCCTCAGACAGAGCTTGCAAATGTTGTTAAAGGAACACCAGCTTACGAAGCGGGTATAGAGCCAGGTGATAAAGTAGTTGAAATAGGCGGAATGGAAATAAAAAATTGGGCAGATGTTTCAGCTGCTGTAGATAAATCAGGAAATAAGAAAACAGAAATAGTAGTAGACAGAGATGGAAAAGAAAAAACTTTTGAAATAACTCCAGAAAAATCAAAAGATAATAAATATATACTTGGAATAGAAGCTAAGATGAGTAGAAATCCTTTTACAGCTATAAAAAATGCTGTAGTATCTACTTGGGAAATGAGTATTCAGATGGTTACGTTTGTAGTTCAGTTATTTACAGGAAACCTTCCAATGAAGTTAACTGATGCTGTAGGTGGTCCAGTTGCAGTTGTTTCTGTGGTAAATGAAGCAAGTAAGGTTGGAGTAGTAAATCTTGTATATGTAATGGCTGTGTTGAGTTTAAATTTAGGTATACTTAATCTTGTACCATTCCCAGCACTAGATGGATTTAGATTATTAATGCTTCTTATAGAGTTCTTGAGAGGTGGTAAGAAACTAGATCCTGAAAAAGAAGGTTTTGTGAATATGATAGGTTTTGCAGCGTTGATGGCATTTATAGTGTTTATCACTTACAACGATATTTTAAAACTGATTAGATAGATATAATTTATATAGAATAAATATTTAGATAATATAAATTAGGAGGGATAAATTTGAGTTATCAGAGAAAGAAAACAAGAGTAGTTACTTGTGGAAATGTAAAAATCGGTGGAGATAATCCAATATCAGTTCAGTCTATGGCAAATACTGATACTAGAGATGCAAAAGCCACAATAGCACAGATAAAGAGATTAGAAGAAGCTGGTTGTGAATTAGTAAGGGTAGCTGTTCCTGATATGGAAGCTGCTGAAAAAATAGCAGAAATAAAAGCAGGGATAAATATTCCTCTAATAGCTGATATTCACTTTGACTACAGACTTGCACTTAAAGCTATAGAACAGGGAATTGATGGAGTTAGAATAAACCCAGGAAATATAGGCGATAAGGAAAGAGTTAGAGAAGTTGTAGAAGCTTGTAAAGCAAATAATATAGGAATAAGAATCGGTGTAAATGGTGGTTCACTTGAAAAACATCTTTTAGAAAAATACGGTGAACCTTGTGCAGAGGCTATGGTTGAAAGTGCAATGGGACATATAAAAATTCTTGAAGATTTAGATTTCCACGATATAGTTATATCACTTAAAAACTCAGATATATTCAGAACTGTTGAAGCTTACGAACTTATGTCTGAAAAGGTCGATTACCCACTACACATAGGTATAACTGAATCTGGAAGTATTAAAAGAGGAACTATAAAATCTTCAATAGGTGTAGGAAGTCTTTTAATGAAAGGCATAGGAGATACTATGAGAATTTCACTTACAGGAGATCCTGTTGAAGAGGTGAAAGTAGGTAAGGATATACTTAGAAGTCTTGGACTTTTAAACGATAAGATAAAAATAATTTCTTGCCCAACTTGCGGTAGAACTCAGATAGATTTAATTGATATGGTTAATGAAGCTGAGGAAAGAATAGGAAATCTTGATAAGGACATAACTGTTGCGATAATGGGTTGTGTTGTTAATGGCCCTGGAGAAGCTAGAGAAGCCGATATAGGAATCGCTGGTGGAAAAGGTGAAGGACTGTTATTTAAAAAAGGTGAGATAATAAGAAAAATACCTGCTGAAAATTTAATAGATGAGTTAGTTAAAGAGATAGAAACTTTATAAAAATGAGAGACTGTTGCAAACTTTGTGACAGTCTCTTTCTTTTGGAATGCTTAAGCTCACAAATAATCTCCTCTCCAGGCTTCAGCGACTCGCACTTTTATATAACACATTTATAAGCTGCAAGCGCCCCATACCTATAAGTGTGTTAAAAAATAGTATGGGGCGCTGAAGACTGGAGTAAAGAGGAATATAACTCTTGTCCTTTTTAATTATAAAGTTATTTTATTCGTTTCCTGTTTTTATTTCATTTTCTTCATAAGTAATCCAATCTGAGAAGCTTCCTGGATATATTTTATGTGGTACGTCAAACTGTTTTAGTGCTAAACCGTTAACACAAGCAGCTATACCAGAACCACAAGATAAAATTATCTCTTTATCAGTATTTATTAAATCTTTAAAATGTTCTTTTAAGAATTCGGCATCTTTGTATGAACCATTTTCAAAATTATCATTTAAAATATCTTTAAAGAAGTAGTTTTTAGCACTTGGAATATGACCAGCTTTAGAATATGCAGGTTCAACTATTCCCTGATATCTCTCATTTGAACGAGAGTCTATTATTATAGTATTTGGATCGTATAATCTTTCTTTAACGTATTCCATATCTACCATTGTATTTTTATCTAAGTTTAAAGTTATTTTCTTGTCTGTATGATTAGCTTCTGGTATTTTAGATTCTAATTTACCACCAGCATGTACAAATGCAGGAAGACCACCGTCTAAAACATCTACATTTTTAATTCCCATGTACATAAGCTGATACATAAGTTTTGAAGGTCCATTTAAATCACCTTCATCATAAGTAACTATGTATGTATCGTTGTCTATACCCATTTTTTCTAATTTAGCAGCCAGTTCTTCTGGGTCTGCAAGTGGGTTAAAACCACCATGTTCAGTTACAGGAGCAGATAGATCTTTATCCACATCTAAAATATATGCCCCTTTTATATGGCCTATTTTATAAGCTCTAGCTCCGTACCCTCTATCAAGAAGGTCAAATCTACAGTCTATAAGTACCATATCTTCATTATTTTCCAATTTTTTTATTAAATCAGTTGCTGATATTAAGTTTTTCAAAAAAATCGCCTCCGTATTATATCTGCAATTATTGCAGAATAACATATTATATAGGTGTTAAAAAATTTACCGTATACTTTAATATTAGTACAAAAGAAAGAACTAGTAAATATATATAAAAACAAAAAAATAAAATTTTTTGAAAAATATTGACATATAGAGAAGTATAGTATATATTTTAGTTAAGGAGTTAGTTACTCAACTAACTAACCAATAAACAAGAAATTGATTTCAATCAAATAAATAGTTATTTGAGAAAGGAGGAGCCTATGAAATTTGTTTTAAATAGCGAAGAACCTATATTTATACAGATAGCTAGAGCGATAGAGGATGAAATACTCATAGATGGAATAGGAGAAAATGAGCAAGTACCTTCGACAACAGAAATTTCAAAAACGTATGAAATAAATCCAGCTACAGTGTTAAAGGGAATGAATATACTGGTAGATCAAGAAATACTATATAAAAAAAGAGGTAGGGGAATGTTCGTGGCAGAAGGAGCAAAAAAAATAATAATAAAGGCGAGAAAAGAAAAATTTATAAATGAATCGCTAGTATCTTTTTTAGAAGAAGCTAAAAAATTAGGAATAAGTAAAGAAGAATTAGTAGATATAATTAGAAAAGGATAAAATATAAAAGGAGGAATAGTCATGAGTGCAACTCTTAGAATACAAGGATTGAGCAAAAAATTTGGAAAACAAGTAGTATTAGATAATATAAATTTAGAAGTAGAGCCTGGACATATATACGGAATACTTGGTAGAAATGGTAGATGTAGCTAATAGAAAAATATTCTATGAAGAGTTAATGGAAAAATATTCAGAAGACATGGGAACATACATAATAATAACTCATCAAGTTGGAGAAATAGAAAGAATAATAGAAAAGTTAATAATAATCGACGAAAATAAAATTGGTGTATATGAGGATGTGGATAACTTCAAAAGTAAATCAAACTTATTATCTGGAAAAGATGAAGATTTAAAGAAATTATCATTCTATGGAGAGTCAAAAGAATTAAAAAAATTTGGATCTACAAAGACAATTTTCTACTATGGAAATATATCAGGCGATGATTTAGAAACAATAAAAGAAAAGAGAATAGAAGTTGTGAAGGCAGAATTTGAAGATGCATTCGTAACAATTACGAAAGAGGTGAATTAAGATGACAGCATTAAAACCTTACTTAAATTATTTGAAGATAAACATGAAGACATACTTCATAGTAGTAACAACTGTAATGTTATTAATACTAGGAATTGGATTTGTTATGAGCTATATATACTTAGACTCAGTGCAGGGTGGAGCTGCTACAAAAGCTGGTGGAATGTCGTTCAGCTCTATGTATGGTAGTATGTCCGGAGTGGCTATGGTATATGGAATATTACTTTCGACAGTAGAATTTAGCACAATGATGAACATGAGAGCGGATAGAAAATCTATAATAATTGCATCAACAATATCTTTAATAGAATTTACAATTATTAGTATGATTATATTCTCAATACTTCTAATAGGAGCTGAGAACCTAATGCAAGCAATAAGCCCAATTCCACTAGTATATAAAAGATTGGATATTATGGAGTATTTAGGATTGATAATAATTCAGTCTTCTGCAGGTCTTGTTTTAGGAGCATTATTCTATAGATTTGGTGGAATAAAAATGATGATAGGAATTACTGTATTAGCATCAATAGTAGTACTGTTTGGTGTAAGTCCAAGTAGTTTTATACAGGCACTAGGGTATAAAATATTATACTATATTGAAATTGCTTTAGAAAATTATGAAGTTCTATTAACAGTTATATTTACTCTATTAATGTATACTATTTACTGGTTAATTATGAGAAAAGCACCTATAAAAGAATACTCTAAAAAGAATTTACTAAGAATAGATGAATAGTATTTTAAGATTATAGTACATTTTGTAAACTTATGAAACGGTTTGAAGTTTTAAATTTATCAAAGCTTTAAACCGTTTTTTATTTTTTGTGTTAACAAGTATAGAATACAATACAGAATGTTAAAAATATATTGAAATTAGGCTATGACAAGGTTTTAACACCTCTAAAATTGTATAAATATTCAAAAAATTTTTTATTTACGACAAAATATAAAAAAATTTTCTTATGATAAATGAGTATAATAATAAAAAAATAT
>UQCY01000098.1 GCA_900539645.1 uncultured Clostridium sp.
TAAATAATTATTTTAGCAAAGGAGGAAGAAAGAATGAGCGATAAAGAATATGATTACCTAAGAGATGATAATCTTAATATAAACTGGTATCCAGGGCATATGAAAAAGACTAAAGACCTTATGAAAGCTAATTTAAAGCTTGTAGACGTTGTTGTAGAGCTTTTAGATTCAAGAATACCTTATAGTAGTAAAAACCCTGATATAGACACTCTAATGGCTGGAAAACCAAGAGTAGTGCTTTTAAATAAGAGTGATATCTCTGATAGAGCAAAGTTAAACAAATGGATAAACTACTACAAAGAGCAGGGCATAAAAGCTATTCCAATAGACGCTATGAAGGGTACAGGAGTTAATAGAATAGTTGACGAATGTAAAAATGCTGTAAAGGATAAGATGGATTCTTTAAAAGAAAAGGGAAGAAAAGAACGTGCAATAAGAATAATGATAGTAGGTGTTCCTAACGTTGGTAAATCTTCTCTAATAAATAAACTTACAGGAAGAAGAAGTACTCAGACTGGGGATAGACCTGGTGTAACTAAAGGTAAACAGTGGGTTAAACTTAGAGGAAACTTGGAGCTGCTAGATACTCCTGGTATACTATGGCCTAAGTTTGAAGATCAGGATGTTGCATTAAACTTAGCATTTACAAGAGCTATAAAAGACGAAATACTAGATGTAGAGACGTTAGCACTTAGATTAATAGAAAAACTTATGGTAATAGAACCAGAAAAATTAGCTGCTAGATATAAATTAGAAGAGCTTGGTGAATCAGGAATAGAAACTATGGATATGATAGCTCAGAAGAGAGGATTTATAACTGGTAGAAAAGAAATAGACTACACAAGAACAGCTACAACAGTTCTTAATGAGTTTAGAACTGGTAAATTAGGAAATATAACACTAGAAGTGCCAGAAGATATAAAATAAATATTAGAATTAATAATGGAGTATATTGTAGATTGAAATAAATCTATATTATACTCCATTTTTTTATAATATATTTTAGTTGATTTATAATGAAATCGAATAAAAAAGCTCCACAAAATATTGATTTTTTATTAACTATTAAATAGAATTTTCTGAAAAGTTTATACCAATCTAAAATCTATAGATAATCAAAAAAAGTATAAACTGTGACAAAAATATAAAAAAGTTATAAAGGAACTTATTGATAAATAGCTTTATAAATAAAATAATATTTTGTATATAAAAAAATACAAATAATAAAAAGGATGAAAAATAAGTAATTTCAAGCTTTTAAAAATATTATAGTTTATATAAATAAATACATAGAGAAAACTTAAAAAAATAGTATAGAAAATAAATTTATTTTTATAGATAAAAAATATACAAAAAAATCGAATAAAAATTATTTGAGAAAATAAAAAATAAAAATTATTTTGATAAAATCAAAACAATATTTTTGATTATTCAGAAGTATGTAAAAATTTAGAAAAAATATATTGACATATAAACAAATGAAATATAAAATTAAATTTGTAAAGGGAAATGAAAGCATAAAACGAAAGGAAAATGTTTTCTAGTTATCTTAATTAAGTCTTATATTTTGGAAAGGAAAAACTTATGATTGAACAGAAAGGTAGTTTCAAAGACGTAATAGTATTTGGATTCGCGTTATTCGCAATGTTCTTCGGAGCAGGGAACTTAATATTCCCGCCTTATTTAGGAATAATAACTGGTCCAGAATGGTTAACAGCATTTGGAGGATTTACATTCGCAGATGCAGGGTTAGCACTTTTAGCAGTTATGGCAACAGCTAAATACGATGGTAATGTTATCGCATTATTTAAAAGAGCAGGTTTAAAACTTGCAATAGTTCTTGGATGTGCAGATATACTTTGTATAGGACCATTCCTAGCAATACCAAGAACAGGTGCTACAACTTACGAAATGGGTATCATGCCATTATTAGGAAACACTATTCCAATAGCAGTATTTGCGGCAATATTCTTTATAATAACTTACGTATTAACAATAAAACCTTCTAAGGTTGTAGATATAGTAGGACGGGTTCTTACACCAGCATTATTAATAGCATTAGCAGTTATAATAGTAAAAGGTGTTATATCACCACTTGGACCAATCATAAAAGAACCTATGATAGAAGGTGTTGTAGCAGAAGGTATAGCACAGGGTTATCAGACAATGGATGCCTTTGCAGCAATAGCACTTGCATCAGTTCTTATAGTATCTATGAATGAAAAAGGTTATACAGAAACTAGCGATAAATTAAAAGCTATACTAAAAGCTGGAGCATTAGCTTGTGTAGGTCTAGCATTAGTATATGGTGGACTTTGCTACTTAGGTGCAACAGTTTCTACATTCAACGATGTAAATGCAGTTCAGACTCAGGTTATAGTTAATATAACTCAGGGATTACTTGGAAATGTTGGTAAAACAGTTCTAGCAGTAGCAGTTGCATTAGCTTGTTTAACAACTTCAATAGGTCTTACTTCTGCAACAGGACAGTACTTTACTAACCTAACAAAAGGTAAGATCTCATACGGAAAAATAGTACTAGCTGTATGTATATTCTCAGCTTGTATGGCATCTATAGGTGTTGGAGCAATAATCAAATTTGCATCACCAATACTAAGTATAGTATATCCTCCAACAATAGTACTTATAGTGCTTGCATTCTTCACAGAAAAAATAGAAAATGACAATGTATACAAATTCGCTACATATATGTCATTAATAATAAGTACATTAACAGTATTACAGAGCTATGGAGTAAATGTACCATTTATAAACTCACTTCCATTTGCACCACTAGGATTTAACTGGGTAGTGCCTGTAATAATAGCTGGTATAATAGGAAACTTTGTAAAACCTAAAAAAGCTTGCTAAAAAATTAGTATAAGTGTTAGATTTTATAAAAATATACCTAGTTAATAATTAAACAAATTGACATATATAAATTTTGAATTACGAAAAAGACATATGTCGATAATTAATTTGTTTAAATTTTATAAAATAAAATAAATAAATTGCATGTATAGTATATAATTTTTTACCAAATTAAAATAAAAATTAATAAAAAGTTTTAAAATGAAAAACGCTGTATTTTTAACTAGTACAGTGTTTTATTTTGTTTTGCAAATTTTGTGAAAATTTTATAAATTAAAAAAATATATTGACATAGTACTTATTTAAAATGTATAATAAAGCCAGGTTAAGAAATTATTAAAATTTTTGGAATAATAAAAAAATAAAAAAATAATTAGTCTTAAGGAATTATAAGTCAAATACGGAGGTGCCAAAATGGGTAAACAGAAAGTAGAAGTTAAGGATTTAATGGTAGTTGGATTCGCATTATTCGCAATGTTCTTCGGAGCTGGTAACTTAATTTTCCCACCTTATCTTGGAGTAGAATCAGGATCTAGTTGGTTTACAGGATTTGTAGGATTCTTATTTGCAGATGGTGGTTTAGCATTATTAGCAGTAATCGCAGCCACAAGATTTAGAGGGGATACGTCAAAAATGTTTGACAGAGCTGGGCATAAGCTAAGCGTTTTATTAGGTTCAGCAATAGTAATATGTATAGGGCCACTTCTAGCAATACCTAGAACAGCTGCTACAACATATGAAATGGGTATATTACCAACAATAGGACCTGGATTCAATGCAATATTATTCTCAGTAATATTCTTCGCATTAACATTAGTATTAACAATAAAACCATCAAAAGTTGTAGATATAGTAGGTCAGTTCTTAACACCAGCATTATTAATAGCTCTTGCTATACTAATAGTTAAAGGTGTAATAACTCCACTTGGAGAAATAAGACCAGATACATTAGTTCCATCAGTATTCGCAGAAGGTGTTAACCAGGGATATCAGACAATGGATACATTAGCAGCAACAGTATTCTCTACAATAGTTATAGTATCTATAATGGAAAAAGGATACGAGGATGAAAAACTTATGGTAAAAGCTACTATAGGTGCAGGTGCAATAGCAGTTATAGGTATGGGTCTTGTATACGGTGGACTTTGTTACTTAGGAGCAACAGTTTCTACTCAGTACGGAATGGACGTAGAACAGACAGCTTTAATAGTTGCAATAACTGAAGCTTTATTAGGACAGACTGGTAAAATACTTCTTGCTATAATAGTTGCTCTAGCATGTTTAACAACATCTATAGGATTAACTTCAGCAGCAGGAAGATACTTCTCAGGATTAACAAATGGAAAATTAAAATATGAACATATAGTAGTAGCTGTATGTGTATTCTCAGCAGTAATATCTAACTTCGGTGTTAGTACAATAATAAAATTCTCTGCTCCAATACTAAGCATAGTATATCCAGCTACAATAACATTAATCATATTATCATTATTCGGACACAAAATTAAAAATGACAATGTATTCAAATGTGCAACATACATGGCATTAGTAATAAGTGTACTTACAATAATGGGCGTTGAAGTTATAGTTAACCTTCCGGGTGCTCAGTTTGGATTTAACTGGATACTACCAGTTGCTGCAGCAGCTATAATAGGTAACTTTATACCTTCAAAAAAATCAGCATAATAATTGAAATTAAAAAATAATTATATTCCAATAAAATGGCCGTCGGTTTTACTGACGGTCTTTTCTTTTGATGAATAAAGATGAATTTTAATGTATAATTATATTTGTAGACTAAGATTAAAGAATAGGAGAAAAGCTATGAGAGATAAGAGTGTAAAAGAAATTAAAGAAATAGCAGATAATTTAAGTGAAGATAAATATTTAGAATTTATAGAAGAATTGAAAGGCGATGATAGAAAGTCTGTAAATAAAATAGCTATTAGTTTGGCTAAGAAATTAGACAAGATAAGATTAGAAGAGGAAAGACTTGAAAGAATAAATGCTTACGAAAATGAAGGATATGAAAAGGGATATACTTATATAGCTGGAGTAGATGAAGCTGGAAGAGGACCTCTTGCGGGACCTGTTGTAGCTGCGGTTGTAGTTTTAAAACAGGGAACTAAAATTCCTGGAATAAACGACTCTAAAAAACTTAGTGAGGATAAAAGAAATGAATTATTTGACATAATAAAAGAAGAGGCTTTAGATTATGGAATAGGTATAGTTGGAAATGAAGAAATAGATGAGTACAACATATTAAATGCTACGTATATGGCGATGAGAAAAGCATTAAACTGTCTAAAAAAACAACCTGACTATATATTAGCAGATGCTGTTCATATACCAGATGTAGATATAGATCAGAACTCTATAATAAAAGGAGATGCTAAGTCGATATCAATAGCTGCAGCTAGTATATTAGCAAAGGTTACTAGGGACTCTTTAATGTACCAGTATGATGAGATATATCCTGAATATGGATTTGCACATCATAAAGGATATGGAACAGCAGAGCACTACAAGGCTATAGATGAAAATGGAATAACTCCAATACATAGAAAAAGTTTTTTAAAGAATGTTATATATTAACATAAAATAAGAAAATAACATAATTATTGTGTTATAATGAAATAAGGCATAATAGTCTGAAAATTTTTTAAATCTGGGGGATAAAAAATGGATTACAATGAAATGCTAAAAAACGCTAGAGAAAAATTAAATGGAAGTTGCAAGGTATGTAAGGTTTGCAACGGCGTGGCTTGTGCAGGAGAAGTACCTGGTATGGGTGGAAAAGGAAGCGGACAGGCTTTCATAGAAAATGTAAGAGCTCTTGAAAGAGTTAAACTAAATATGAGAGTTATCCACAATGCAGCTGATCCTGATACTTCAATAGAATTATTTGGTAAAAAAATGGATGCTCCTATATTTGCAGCTCCAATAACAGGAACAACTCTTAATATGGGTGGACAGTTAACAGAAAGAGAATACATAGAACCAGTTGTAGAAGGATGTGCTAATGCTGGAATATATGCTATGGTTGGAGATACTGCAGTCGACGCATTCCTTATAGAAAACTTAGATGTTTTAAAATGTCACGATGGAAATGGTATAGTATTTATAAAACCTTGGGACAATGAAAATATAATCAAAAAAATAAGATTAGCCGAAGAAGCAGGGGCTTTTGCTGTAGGTGTTGATATAGATGCTTGCGGATTAGTTACATTATCTTTACATGGAAAACCAGTTCTTCCAAAAGATTTAGAGCAGCTAAAAGAATTAGTTAAATCAACAAAACTACCATTCATACTAAAAGGTATAATGACTGTAGAAGACGCTTTAATGGCTGTAGAAGCAGGAGCAGATGCTATAGTAGTATCTAATCATGGAGGTAGAGTATTAGACTTTACACCAGGTTCTGCAGATGTTCTTCCTGAAATAGCTAAGGCTGTAAAAGGAAAAATAAAAATACTTGTAGACGGTGGTATAAGAACTGGTGTAGATGTCGTTAAAATGCTAGGACTTGGAGCAGATGCAGTATTAATAGGTAGACCATTTGTAACAGCTTCATTTGGTGGTGCTACAGACGGTGTAGAAACTTATGTTAATAAAATAAAATCTGAACTAAAAGGTGCTATGATATTAACTGGATGTTCAAACATATCAGAAATAGATGAAAAAGTAATATATAGATAAGATAATATTTTATGAGGTTGTTGCAATTTTGCGACAGCCTCTTTTTACGGTATGACGGGCATGCTATTAATCTGTGGTGAAAGTCCATAAAAGGCGTAGCTAC
>UQCY01000099.1 GCA_900539645.1 uncultured Clostridium sp.
ATTAAAATATCATGATATTCTCTTAATATTTGCTTTTTTAGAGGTTTTTCTATATATTCTCCTTCTTTTAAAGTCGAAATTTTTTTTCTCAAATTCTTATCTGTAAAACTCATTTCAAGATCCCCTAGTCCACCTGGTATAGTACCACCTATATCCTCAGAGTACTTTTCTTCTAAGTCTTCAAACTTATATCCTTCTTCTAGTTTTTTATAGATTGCATTTGCCCTCTTTTCAGCATCAGCTATTTCTTCATCGCTAAGCTTTTTACCTGAGTTATCTACAGTACTTATAAATATATCTCTATATACTCCTTCTCTAAATTTATCCTTATTAGCGTCATAATATGCTCTAGCTTCCGAATCACTAACCTGCGTTTTTTTATCTAGATACTTGTACGCTTTTATAGTCTTTCCCATGCTTTTTACTAATTTATTTTTGTCATCAGCATACTTACTTTTAAACTCATCTTCATCCAACCCAATCTTACCTGTTATAAATTTTTCTAGGTTATCATAAGTATCCTCTATTTCTTGTCTTGTTACATGTACATTCTCTTCCTTTGCTTTTCTATAAAGAATATCTTCGTATACAACATACTTGATTAGTTCTCGTTTATAATTATCAGAACCTATATTTTCTATTATATTATTTTTATCTATATAGAATGCTTCTTCGGCTCTTTTTTCTACTTCATTGAATCTTAGTTTTTCTCCGTCTATGTATGCAACTACTTCTTTAGAATCATTTTTTAAGTTACTATCTACAGGCCTTATATATACATAGAGCATAGTCAAAAATATCAATACTAATGCAATTACTATTAATAATTTTGAATCGAGTAATTTTGATATATATTTTTTTATCTTGTAAAAAATATTTTTATTACCCATTCTATTCCTCCAAATAATCAATATCTTTTATTTATAATATAAATTATCGCTATGTATATAATATGAAACATTTATGAAAATGATTTGAATTGACTAGATTCTTAATTTTTTTTATTTCTAATTTTTTTCAATGCATATGGAATTGATACTAAACATCCTACAAAAGCATCAATCATATCCATTACTGTATCTGTAAGTCCACCTACTTGAGTATGAGTATGTATTATATGGTCCATACTAAACTCTCCTATTTCCCATAATGAAGCAATTCCCATACTAAACATAAACATAAACATCGCTATAAATATAATATTCATCTTGCTTATTTGTTCATCTGTATTGAAAAATTTGATGAATGTATATGCTGCTGTAACTGTCAATAATCCAGAAGTCACATGTAGAAAATCATCATAGTGAGGTATATCATAGAATCCATATCCAGATCCTAAAACAGATGCTATACACGCATACCACATGAATACACTATACAATCCATCACTAAGCAGTTTAGGTAATCTTTTATTTACCTGATAAAGCACTACTGTAAGTATCAAGCAAAATACAGATACTGATATACCCATACTATCTTTTGTGTATAGGAAATATCCTAAAGAGCCTATAAAGAATATAGTTAAAATTATTGTTGTTAGTTTTTTCAATCCAAATTTTTTACTATTCATTTTATTGCCTCCTAGTTTTATTAGCACCTATTTTTTTAACTTAACCAATGCGTCGGCAAAAGGATTATTAAAGTTTTCATTTTCTTTTTTATTTTGATTCTTTAAGTACTTATTAATATCCTTCTTAGATGCCTTATTTTTTTCTTCTTTTTTTCTATTATTGAAAGAAGATAGCTTTTCTCTGTACCCACAAGAACATACAAATATTTTATTTTCCCCTTCTCCTCTTAACTCCAATCTCTTATGACATTCTGGACATCTTGCGTTTGTTGTTTGAGATAACATCTTTCTAGTATTACACTCCCTATTTTCACAAACTAACATTTTCCCTCTCTTTGTTTTTACTTCAAGCATATAATGACCACATTTTGGACATTTATTTCTTGTTAGATTGTCGTGTTTAAACTGACTATCACTATTTTTTATATCGTCTATAGCTTTTTTAGAATAATCTTTTATTTCATTCATAAATACATTTTTATTCAATTTATTCTCTGATATTTTCTGAAGTTTTTTCTCCCATTCAGAAGTCATCTCTGCACTTTTTAGTTTTTCAGGAACTAATCCAAGAAGCTGCTTTCCTTTGGATGTTATTATTATATCTTTATCCTTTTTTTCTAATAAGAACGACGAGAATAGTTTATCTATTATATCAGCTCTAGTTGCAACTGTTCCTAGATTATTTTTTTCCATTATCGTTAAAAGCGATGCTTCATTTAATCTAGAAGGTGGATCTGTTTTACCTTCTGTTTTTGATATAGATCTAACTTCTAATTTTTCACCCTCTTTAAATATAGCAACTGATGAATATACATCATCCTCATCTTGATTAGAATAAAGCTCTCTCCATCCTAATTTCTTTATATTTTTGAATTTAGCAGTAAATTTTTCTCCAGCTATTTCACATTCTATACTTGTTTCATCGTATTCCTCAGGATCATAAAGAACTGATAAAAATCTCTTAATAACTAAGTCGTATATATTTCTTTCTTTGGCTGTTAAATCATTTAAAAATGCCCTTTCCTCTGTTGGAATTATTGCGTAGTGTTCAACTACCTTTGAATCGTCTACAAATGATTTAGATACTTTTATTTTTCTTTTTAAAATATCATTTGCAACTTTTCTATATTCCCCAATATTTACAGCCTTTACTCTGTCTTTTAAAGTATCTACTATATCACTAGAAATATATCTTGAATCTGTTCTAGGATATGTAAGCAGCTTATGTCTTTCGTACAAGCTCTGAACTGTAGATAAAGTTTCCTTTGCAGAATATCCATAGATTTTATTTGCATCTCTTTGTATTTCATTCAAATCGTATAACTGAGGTGAATAGTTCTTTTTAGTTTTTACAGAGTATTTTTTTACTTCTGCATCATTTCCTTTTATTTTATTTATAATCTTATCTACTATTTCCTCGTTGAATACTGATGTATTTCCTTTATTATTTTTCCAATTTAATTTTATGACACTTCCTGCTTTATTTACCTTTACTTCTATTCCATAGAATTTTTTAGGTTCAAAAGCTTTTATTTCCTCTTCTCTTTTCATAACCATGTTTAAAGTAGGTGTCTGTACTCTACCACAAGATAGCTGTGCATTGTATTTAACTGTAAGTGCTCTAGTTGCATTTATTCCTATTATCCAATCTGCTTCAGCTCTTGCAAGTGCTGAGTCGTATAATCTATCGTATTTTTTAGATGGCTGTAGTTTTTCAAATCCTTCTTTTATTGCCTTATCTGTGTTTGAAGATATCCACAGTCTTTTCATAGGCTTTTTAACTCCAGATTTCTCTATAATCCATCTGGCAACTAGCTCTCCCTCTCTACCAGCATCTGTAGCTATTACTATCTCAGATACGTCGTTTCTTTCTAATAAAGTTTTTACCTTTTGATACTGTTTACCACTTTTTTTGATGACAACTGTTTTCAAGTACTTTGGAATTATAGGTAAATCTTCCATTTTCCATTCTTTATATTTTTGATTGTATCCTTCTGGATCTGCAAGTGTAACTAGATGACCTAGTGCCCACGTTACTATATATTTATCGCCTTCTATATATCCATTTTTTTCGTTTTTGCATTTAAGTACATTAGCTATATCTTTTCCAACAGATGGTTTCTCTGCAAGTACTAATATTTTTCCCATAAAAATTACCTCTCATAAATTTACTTTGTACAGAATATTATAATACTTTTATATCTAATAAGCGATACAAGTTTTTAATTTATAAGAGGTTTTCTCTAATTTATCTTTTATTATTTAATTTTTTATGGAAAATTTTATCATTTTTTTATTTTAAATTCACTTTAATTCTACATTAGTTTGTAAAGTAATGCATTGGATAGAGCCATCACTATTATAGACATTATTAAATTATTTTGAAATACTAGCATACAAACTATCATTCCTATTATTTGAATTACTGCAAATATTATTGCTATAGCTATTATATTTGCTGCTGTCTCCCTTTTGTTTTCTTTATTATTATACATATCAGTCACCATTTTTATATTCGCTATAAGTAATTTTAAATCTGCCTATAATAATTTTATAAATTACATAGCTCTCCCTTCTTTTAAATTTTACAATCAATTTTATTTACAATTTATTCTCTCGTTTTATTATTTATGATTATAGAGCAATATACTAAAGATAAAGTTCATTAAAACTAAATTTTTTCTAAATTTTATCTTTTATTTGTATAAATATTAATTCTTTTGTATTTTATTTTCAATACAATTTGTATGAAAGGTAGCTTTTAGTGTATGAAATGTATTTAAAAATAAAAAAAGAAAGGAATACCTATAAGATATCCCTTCTCTCTGATATGATTTATATATTGATTGTAAAATTGAGAGGACTAATTTATTTTATTCTTTCCATGTATCCACTTGGATGGAAGAAGAACACCTGACCATTTTTGCTATTTACAAAGTATCCCATATCTCCTTCTTCATCTGGTAAGAATACGAAACCTTTTAATTTTTTAGCCTGTAAAGCATCAAATTCTTTTTCAGTTCCCATGTAGATATATTCTACACTGTTATCCATTTTATTTAATATATTTAAAGCCTGTTCCTGACTTAATAGCTTTTTAGTACTTTTTTTCTTAACTACTGTTGTAGCTACTTTAGTTGGTTTTGATGCAGCTGATACAGGGTTAACTGCTGGTGCTACCACTCCTCCTACTAATACTGCACATAGTGTAGCTATCATTATTGTTCTTGTAGTTTTTTTCATATTGATCACTCCTTCGTTTGTGACATCTATCTATAATTGCATTTCTATTATTCGCTTTTATAATTCTGTCTTCTAAGATTTTTTAATTTGTTTTTATTTATCTTGTTGTATATATTGTACCATTAAAAAGCATAAAAAAAGATTACACCTCTGTCATTTTGAGTTACATATTTGTAACGCTTTTTGACATAAATGTAATCTTTTGTAATTTATTATTTTATGAATTTTTTATTAGTTGTAATTTGTATCTTATAATCCTTTTAAATCATAGTTTTCTAAGAATGATTTAAGTGTTGCATATATTTTATCTGTTCCACCTATTTCATTTGATTCTATGTTTAATGCTAGTAGAGGCTCGTGAAGAGATATTCTTATTAGGAACCATCCGTCTTCTCCTTCACCTGTACAGTTAGCTCTTATTCCTTCGTAGTTTTTAGGAACTAATGACCAATTTTCACTTTCTTCAACAAATACACTTAGTTCTGATAATATCTGTTCTGCGTATGGTCTGAAGTCTTCTTTATTTATTCCTATTCTTACTTCTTTTTCTTCTGCTGCTTCTTTTAAATCAGCTATTAATGATTCTATAGTTTTTCCTTCTTTAGCTATTTTAGCAGCTTTTATAAGTATTTTAGCTATTAAATAAGCTCCGTCATCAAGGAAGTAGTTTTCTTTTATTGCAGCATGTCCAGAAGTTTCTATTGCTAAGTGACATTCTTCTCCCTCGTTGTTTAATCTTATAGCTTCATTTATTACATTTTTGTATCCTCTTTTAAATCTGTGGTGTTTTCCACCGTGATTTTCTATGAATTCAGCAAGTCCTACAGATGTTATTGAGTCTGTTACTATTGTAGTGTTAGGATTTTCTTCTAATAATATTTCAGATATTACAGCTATAAGAGCATTTTTATTTATGAAAGATCCATCTTTTCCAACTAAAGCCGCTCTATCTACGTCTGTATCGAATATTATACCTAAATCAGCTTTATTATCTACAACAGCTTTACTTATACTAGCCATAGCTTCTTTGTTTTCTGGGTTTGGTATGTGGTTAGGGAACATTCCATCTGGTTCTAAGAACTGGCTTCCTTCTGTATCAGCACCTAATTTTTCAAGTACTTTTTCAGCAAAGAATCCACCTGCACCATTACCAGCATCTGCTATTATTTTCATTCCATCGAATGGTTTTTCGTAGCAAGATTCAGAGTTAACACCTTTTCTTATTTTATCAACTAATACTTCAGCGTAATCGTCTATAAGGTTTCTTTCACATATAGAACCTTTTTCAGCAGATTCTACTGTTTTTCCTTCACATACTATATCAAGCATAGCTTTTATATCAGCTTTTTCAAGACCACCATTTTCTGTAAAGAATTTTAATCCATTGTAGAAGAATGGTAGATGACTTGCAGTTATCATTATTGATCCATCGCATTTGTATCCGTCCATAACTGTTGTCATAAACATTGATGGAGTTGTTGATAATTTACAATTTACTACATCACATCCCTGAGATGTTAATGCTTCTATTATTGTATTTCTAAATTCTTCTCCTGTTATTCTAGAATCATTTCCTACAGCTACAACTATTTTTTCTTTTCCAGTTTTTTCTTTTAGCCATATATGGAATGCTCTAGCTATTTTTTCTACTTCTACCTTTGTAAGAGTTACTTCTTTTTCATCGTTAGGGTATGCAACCCCTCTTATGTCTGTTCCATTCTGTAATTTATATATTTTTTCCATAATAAATTCTCCTACCTCTATTTTACGCTCTGTTAACTTATTTAGTATTGAATCTCGACCCCGGTAGGGTTTACAATGAT